>JBQCIY010000104.1:0-17945 GCA_051953275.1 Devosia sp.
GCTGTGAGCGTGCCGTGGCCGGAGCTCTTGTCGAAGGCCGGCTTCATCGTCGCCATCTTCTCGAGGCTTGTGTCGGCCCGGACATTGTTGTCCTTGAGCACACCGGCGAACGGCACGATCAGGTCGTCGTGGAACCCTTCGTCGTAGGCGCGCGCGGCATTGAGGTGGCTGGCGAGCGCCAGTTCGTCCTGCGCCTGCCGGGTAATGCCCCAGGTCTTGGCCATGAGCTCGCAATGCTCGCCCATGCTGAGGCCGGTGCGCGGCTCCTGCGTCGATGGTGCAACCGGGGTGAGCTCACCCATGGTGAAGCCCTTGAACGCCGCAAGCTTCTCCTGCGGCGTCCGCGCCCGGTTGAGCTCGACCAGCCGGTGCTGGAACTTCGTTCCGAAAACGATCGGCGAGTCTGAAACCGTGTCGGTGCCGCAGGCTATTCCGCTGTCGATTTCGCCGCTCGCGATCTTCCCGCCGAGCATCAGGGCCGCCTGCAGACTCGTGCCGCACGCGATCTGCAGGCTCGTGCCTGGCGTGCGCGGTGACAATCCGGCATCGAGCGACGCTTCGCGCGCCAGGTTGAAGTCGCGGCTGTGCGAGATCACCGCACCGCCGACGACCTCGTCGACCGCCTGGCCACGCAGGTTGAACTTGTCTGCAAGGCCGCCCAGCGCGGCCGACAGCATCGACAGATTCGATTCTTCACTGTAGCCGGTATACGCCCGGCAGAATGGGATGCGCGCCGACCCGACAATGGCAATCTTTTTGAGTTCCGCCATCTCAGGCTTTCCCTTCCTTGCGCGCCTGCATCGGACCGCCGAGGAACGGCGCAAAGCCCGTCCCCAGGATCACCCCGATGTCGGCGAGATCGGCATTAGCGACGACGCCCTCGGCGACCACCGTCTGCGTCGTGTCGACCAGCGGTTTCACCAGCTCGCGACCGAGTGCGCTGAGATCGCCGCTCTGCGGCACCTCGCCCTTTTGCGCCTTGCCGTCGACCCATTTGTAAAAGCCCTCGCCGCTCTTGCGGCCGAGCTTCTTCTGCTCGACCAGCGCCGCAAAGCGCGAATTGGCTGGCACCTCCTGACCCAGTTCCCTGGCGACGCTGGCGCCGACATCGAGCCCCACAGTGTCCATGAGTTCAATCGGTCCCATCGGCATGCCGAAGGCCACCGCCGCCGCGTCGATACGCTCCTTGCTTTCGCCCTTCTCGACCCGCTCGACAGCGCCGAGCATGTACGGCATCAGCACCCGGTTCACGAGGAATCCGGGGGCGGACTTGACCAGAACGGGACTCTTGCCGATGGCGAGTGCAAAGCTCGCCCCCATGGCGACATCGCGATCGACGTTGTAGCTGGATCGGATCACCTCGACCAACGGCAGCTGCGCCACCGGGTTGAAGAAGTGGAGCCCGATCAGTCGCGACGGATCGCGCAGGCCCTCGGCGATGCGTTCGAGCTCAATGGACGAGGTGTTGGTCGCAAGGATCGCGTCGGCCTTCGCCTTGTTCTCGACATCGGCAAAGATCTTTTTCTTGATCTCGAGGTTTTCGACCACGGCCTCGATGATCACGTCGGCTCGCGCGATGCCCTTGCCGGTGGGATCGGCTTCGAGCCGAGCGACGGCCGAATTCACCGCCACCCGATCCCTGAGCCGCTTCTTGAACAGCGACTTGGCGCGGCTGAGCGCCGGCGTAATGCGCTCCATGTCGAGGTCCTGCAGCGTGACGCCGAGACCTCGCAGCGCGCACCAGGCCGCGATGTCGCCGCCCATCACGCCGGCGCCGATCACATGCACCCGGGCGAAACTCGGTTTCTCCTTGCCGCGCAGCCCCTGCTTCTTGAGCGACTCCGACAGGAAGAAGACGCGGCGCAGATTGCGCGCCGTATCCGTCGCCATCAGCGGCACGAACCCAGCGGCCTCCCCGTCGACCATCGCACGCCAGTCGTCGCCGTGCTTCTCGAATAGATCGATCAGGGCATACGGCGCCGGATAGTGCTCCTTACGCGCCTTCTTGCCGGTCTCGGCGCGCATCTTCGCCACGACCTGCTGCCGCAGCGGTCCCCATGCCATCACCCGTTCGGCGAACGAAGCGGGACCAGACTTCCGCTTTTGCAGCACCGCCTTGCGCGCCTCCCAGTGCAGCAGGTCGCGATGCCGCACGAGCTTATCGACAAGCCCCATGCGGCGCGCCGCGCTTGCCTTGATCATCCGGCCGGTGAGCATGGCCTGCATGGCTTGCACGGGACCCGCCTGCCGGATCGAACGGCCGGTGCCTCCGAAGCCCGGAAAGATGCCGAGGTTCACTTCCGGAAAGCCCACGCGGGTTTTCTCGTCGTTGACCGCGATGCGGTAGTGGCAAGCCAGCGCCAACTCGAGCCCGCCGCCCAAGGCGAAGCCGTGGATCGCGGCAATCACCGGCGCCTTCATGTTCTCGACGCGGTCCATCACGGCGTGGGCGCGCTTCAGCGCCTCGGGCAGGATCGCCGGGTCGGACATCTGGTCGAATTCGCTGACGTCGGCGCCGGCAATGAAGCCGCTGTCCTTGCCGGACTGGATTACGAGGCCGATCACTTCACCCGACGCGATCAGGTCTTCGACGCGCAGCAATGCCGTCTCGAGCTCGGCGATCGACAGCCGGCTCAGCGTATTGACCGGCGCGTTCGGTGTGTCGATGGTCAACCAGGCGATACGTTCGACATCGACCTCGAACCGCCAGTTCGTCATCTGCGGCATTTGCGGCTGGGGCATGGGGTTGTCCTCTTATTCGGCGGCCCGGCCGCTTTCCGTGCGCGTCAGTTGTTTCGCCGCGAGTTCGTCGGGATCGAAATCGTCGACGCGGATGACGCGGTCGGTGGCCTGGTCCGCAAGTCGCAGGATCGCTGCCTCCTGCTCGGTGAGCACCTGCGCGTCCACCGCATCGGTGATGGCATCGCGATCGAGCCGGCGCTCGACCATGCCCTTCTTTATGGCGCGCACGAATTTGCTTTCGATCTCTTCGGCGCGCGTCACCTTGACGAGAGCATCTTCGAGTACCCCGGTCACATCTTTCGGATCCATGGTGACATAGGTGCCGATGGTCAACCGGTCGCGAAATGCACCCGGCCGCATGACCGCCCGCGCAAAGCGGTAGGTCTCGCGGTCGGAGGCCGGCCGCTGGTGCCGCCCGAGGGGGAACACCAGGAACGACATCAGGCTGCGTAGGAACGCATTCGGGAAGTTGGCAAACACCGCCGCAAAGCTTTGCTCGATAGCGTAGAGGTGGTCCTTGGCGATGGCATCGACCAGCGCGACGTCATCCTTTTGCCTGCCCTCGTCCTGGTAGCGCTTGAGCACCGCAGAGAGCAGGTACAGGTCCGCAAGGATGTCGGCCATACGGCCGGCCAGCCGCTGCTTGCGCTTGAGATCACCGCCGAGGAACGCCACCATCCAGTCGCCGACCAAGGCGAAGCTCTGCGAGTAGCGCGCGAGCTTGCGATACCAGCGTGCCATTTCGTTCTGCACGGGTGTAGACGCGAAACGGCCACCAGTGAGGCCATGCAGGAAGCTGCCGGTCATGTTTCGCAGCATGAAGCTCACGTGCCCGCCGAATGCACGGTCGAACGCCGCAAGGCCGCGACGCTTGTCCGGCTCTTGTGCCGCCTCGATCTCGGCATAAAGGTACGGATGTGCCCGCAGCGCGCCCTGCGCGAAAGTGATCAGCGACCGCGTGAGGATATTCGCGCCCTCGACGGTAATTGCCACGGGCGTCGTCATATAGCCGGAAAACAGATAGTTCGACGGGCCATCCTGCACTGCGCGGCCCCCGTGAATGTCGAGCGCGTCGTTGACCCGGTCGCGCATTGCGTCGGTCGTGCGATACTTGAGCAGCGCCGAAATGACCGCCGGCTTCTGACCCTCATCGACCATCGATGCGGTCAGCCCTCGCGCCGCCTCGAAGGTGTAGGCCGAGCGCACCAGCCGGCTGAGCGGCTCTGCGACGCCTTCCATGATGCCGACCGCAATCCCGAACTGGCGCCGGATGCGCGCATAGGCGGAGGTGACGCGCAGCGCATATTTGATTGATACCGTGCCGATCGCCGGCAGCGAAATGGCGCGACCCGTGGAAAGGCACTCCATCAGCATTCGCCATCCTTGGCCGGCATAATCGGTTCCACCGATCAGGAAGTCCATCGGGATGAAGACATTGCGGCCCCTGATCGGGCCGTTCATGAACGCCGCTCGCGCCGGATAGTGGCGTCTGCCGATCTCGACCCCTGGGTAGTCGGCCGGAATCAGCGCCAGGGTGATGCCAATGTTCTCCTTTTCGCCGATCAAGTGATCAGGATCGTGCAGGTGGAACGCCAGGCCGATGAGCGTCGCGACCGGCGCCAGCGTGATGTAGCGCTTGTCCCAACTGATCTTCACGCCCAGCGTCTTCTTGCCCTGGTACATGTCGTAGGTGACAACGCCGACATCGCGCATGCTCGCCGCGTCGGAGCCGGCATAGGGGCCGGTGAGCGCGAAGCACGGAACTTCCTGTCCCTTGGCCAGACGCCGTAGATATTGATCCTTCTGCGCCTGAGTACCGTATTTCTCGAGCAACTCGCCCGGCCCCAGCGAGTTCGGCACCATCACGGTGATACCGGCAGCTACCGAGCGCGAAGCCACCTTGCTGACAATCTGGCTCTGCGCCTGCGCCGAGAATCCGAGGCCGCCATACTCCTTGCCGATGAGCATGCCGAGGAAGCCCTGCTCCTTGAGGTAGGCCCATACCTCGGGCGACAGGTCGGCGCGATTGTGCCGCACGTCCCAGTCGTCGATCATTGCACAGACGGTATTGACCGGCCCATCAAGGAAGGCCTGCTCCTCCGGCGTCAACGTCACCGGGCGGATACCAAGCAGCTTGTCCCAGTTGGGCCGGCCCGAGAACAGTTCCGCGTCCCACCCGACCGTACCGGCGTCGAGGGCCTCCTGCTCAGTGCGCGAGACGCGCGGCAGGATGCGCTTCACCATCCCATAAGCGGGGCCGGTTACCAGAGCGCGCCTGATCCCGCCGATCGAGAGGAGGCCAAGAATGATCCCCGGCAGGAGCGCCAGTATCCAGCCCGCCAAATCCAAGCCAATGCCGAAGCCAGACGTATCCCAATGGAAACGGCTGAGGACCCCGAGGATCAGCGCCCCGATTGCCCAATACCGCAGCGGGGCCCGCCGCATTGCCAGAACGAAGAAACCGACGATTCCGATGAGTGTGACGACCAGCGCCAGCAATCCCGTCTCCTGCTTCCGTTCGCTATGTAGTCCCGCCTTCAACTGCTTCAAAGGGCATAGCTCAAGTTGACGTTTACGTCAACCAAATGCACTGCGCGTTAGTTGCCGTAACGTCCTTGGTTTGACGCAAAGGTTAACCTCTGCTCTAGTCTCGAGCCAGAGGCGGAACGCCCGGAGGGACCAACGATGCTGGACGCCGCGGACCACCCACGTCCTTGGATCGACCACTATCCTGATGGCATTGCCTGGGATGTGGAGCTGAACCTCAAGCCGGTGCACGAGCAGGTTCTCGCGGCGTGCGCGAAGGCGCCCGATGCCTTGGCGCTCGACTTCCTCGGCGGCAGGACCACCTTCGTCCAACTCGCTGGCGCCATCCGCGCCTTCGCCGGGGCTCTGCAGGCCAAATATGGCGTTACCAAAGGCAAGCGCGTTGCGCTGCTGCTGCCCAATACGCCGTTCTACGTTGTCGCCTACTACGGCGTTCTGCTCGCCGGTGGCACCGTGGTCAACTGCAATCCGCTGTATACCGTCCACGAACTCACCCACATCACGAGCAACGCCGATGCCGAAGTGTTGGTGACGCTCGACCTGAAGCAGATCTATGACAAGGCCGAAGCCCTGCTTGCGGCCGGACGGATCAAGCAGATCATCGTCTGCCACTTCCCGAACGCCCTGCCGATGCTCAAACGCGTCCTCTACTCCATCGCCAAGCGCCGCGACCTCGCAAACATTCCGGACTCGCCGAACGTCGATTGGTACCACCAACTCATCGCCCGTAACGACGTGCCGCAGCCGGTAACGGTCGATCCGTTGAGAGATGTCGCCGTACAGCAATATACTGGCGGCACAACCGGGCTGCCGAAGGGCGCAATGCTGAGCCACGCCAACATCGCGGCCAATATGAGCCAGATCGACGTGTGGGGTTGCGGCCTGTTCTATCCGCCGAGCAAGGTCGTCGCGATTCTGCCCTTCTTCCATATTTTCGCAATGACGGTGTGTATGAACGTGCCGCTCTGCAATGGCACGCCGGTCGTGATGATGCCGCGCTTCGAGATGAAGGGCTTCCTCGATCTCTTGAAGCGCAACCGCCCGAACGTCCTCCCTGCCGTGCCGACACTGATTGGCGCGCTGAGCAAGCTCTCTCCCGAAGAGGCAAAGCTGCTCGATTGCATCGACGTCGTCGTTTCAGGGGGGGCGGCGTTGCCGAGCGAGGCGCGCACGCAATTCGCGAAGGTGTCGAAGGCTCTGCTTGCCGAAGGGTACGGTCTTACCGAAGCCTCGCCGGTCGTCTGCTGCGCGGCGCTGCGCGTGCCGTCCAAGCCGATGTCGATCGGCCTGCCGGTGCCTGATACGGACATCCGGTTCGTCGACATCGAGAGCCAGCAGCCGGCCAAGCTTGGCGAGCGCGGCGAGTTGCAGGTCAAGGGACCGCAGGTGATGCTCGGCTACTACCAGAACGAGGAGGCAACCCGCGACGTCTTCATGGACGGTTGGTTGCGCACGGGTGACGTCGGCTACATGGACAGCGACGGCTACGTGTTCCTCGTCGACCGCATCAAGGATCTCATCATCTCGTCCGGCTTCAATATCTATCCGCGCACCATTGAGGAGGCCCTGCTTGCCAGTCCGGCCGTCGACGAAGCCAATGTTATCGGCGTCCCTGACGACTATCGCGGCGAGGCGGCCGTCGCCTTCGTGAAGCTGAAATCAGGCACCACCATCTCGGAGGCCGAGCTGCGTGAATTCATCGGCGAGCGGCTCAACAAGCTTGAAATGCCGCGCGAGATCATCTTCAAGGACCAGTTGCCCAAGACACTCATCGGCAAGCTCAGCAAGAAGGAGCTGCGGGAGGAGTACCAGGCGATGAAGGGGAAGACGAGTGAACCGGCGTGAGAGCGAGAACCGCGACCTCTTTGCAATCGCCGACCTCGCTCGCGAGTTCGGCATCTCGACGCGAGCCATCCGCTTCTATGAGAGCAAGGGGCTGCTCAATCCCGAGCGCGTCGGCTCGACCCGCGTCTTTCGGCGTCGCGACCGGGCGCGGCTGATCCTGATCCTGCGCGGCAAGCGGCTCGGCTTCTCGCTGCGGGATATCTCGGACTACCTCAGTCTCTATGATGCGGACCGGACGCAGCACGCGCAGGTCAATCTGCTCGTCGAAATGGTCGACCAGCGCATGGCCATGCTGGAACAGCAGCTGGCTGACCTGCAGACGACGCTGGGCGAACTGCGCGAAATCCGCAAACTCGCAACCGAGCGTCTGGCGCAACCCGGCTAGGCCACGCCCTGTAGCGGCCGGGTTTCGCGCGCCGCAAGCCACTGCTCGAACACCGCGGGCGTCATCGCCTCGCCGAACAGGTAGCCCTGTAGTACATCGCACCCGAGGGCTTCGAGGAAACGCCGTTGCGCGTGCGTTTCGACTCCCTCGGCGACAACGCGGAGCCCCAGACTTTCGCCGATCCTGATGACGGCGGTCACCAGCGCCTGCGCGGCCGCATTGTCCTCGAGATTGCCCATGAAGGAGCGGTCGATTTTGAGCTCGCTGACCGGCAGGCGCGACAGGTGACTAAGGCTCGAATAGCCGGTGCCGAAGTCGTCCATCGAGATGACGACACCGCGCTCGCGCAGCAGCGCCGCATTGTCGGCAGCCGTCGGCGAGGCATCCATCATCACGCTCTCGGTGATCTCGATCGTAAGGCGCGCCGGATCGAGGCCGTTCGATGTGATCGCGCGGCCGATCATGTCGGGAAAGCCGGGATTGCGGAACTGGATCGGCGAAACGTTGACCGAAAGCTGTGGGACGGTAAATCCAAGCTCATCCCAGCGGCGGAGCTGGCGACAAGCTTCATTGACACAGAACTCGCCGATCGCTTCGATCAGCCCGCAATCTTCGGCAAGCGGAATGAAGCGGCCCGGTGGCACCGCGCCGAGGGCCGGGTGTGACCATCGGCTCAAGGCTTCAACGCCGGCGACCGCCCCGCTGCGTGCATCGATCTGCGGCTGATAGGCGACGCGTAACTGTCTTGTCTCGACTGCGTCGCGCAGCAGCGCGCCCAGCAGCAGTCGATCCTGTGCCTTCCGATTCATTTCGCCATCGAAGAAGCGGAAGGTGCCGCGGCCTTCGCGCTTGGCGCAGTACATCGCGGTATCCGCGTTGCGCATCAGCGTCGCGGCATCTCGCCCGTCGGCGGGGCACAGGCTGATGCCGATACTCGCCGAGGCCGGCAGCGTGAGGCCATCAACCACTACGGGCTCGGCGATTGCCGTGAGCAGCGCCTGCGCGACCGCCGCGGCGCGGGGGCCATCCGCGCCCTGCAGCACGATGACGAATTCGTCGCCACCATGACGGCTGATGATGTCCTCGGCCCAGACTACCTTTCTCAGCCGCTCCGCGATCTGCACCAGGAGGCCATCGCCGACCGAATGGCCGAGCGTGTCGTTGACGTCCTTGAAATGGTCGATGTCGAGAAAGATCAGTGCGGCCTTGGGATCGACCGCCTGGTCGAAGCAACGTTCCATCTCTTCGCGCAACTTGGCGCGGTTGGGCAGGTCCGTCAGGGGATCATAATAGGCGAGTTTGGCGATGCTCTGTTTGGCTTCATGCCGCTCCAGCGCCAGGATGCACAGCTGCAGGCATGCCCGCACAACCTGTTCGTGCCACATGCCCGGTCCACGCTTCTCGCGGAAGTAGAATGCGAAGGTACCGGCGACGCGTCCGTTCTTGAGCTTGATCGGGCTCGACCAGCAGGCGAGCAGGCCCAACGGCAGCGGCAACTCTTTGTAGTCCGCCCACAGCGGGTCGGTTTCGATATCCTCGACGAGCACCGGTTCACCCCGCCAGGCAGCGGTGCCGCACGAGCCGGAGCACGGGCCACAGGCCAAACCGTCGATGGCCCGGTTGTAATGATCAGGGAGCGAGGGCGCCGCAAAAGGGTGAAGCCTCATCCCCTCATCGACCGAGAGGATTGAGCAGACCACCTCCGGAAACATCGCTTCGACGCGCAGGCAGATCATGCTCATGACCGCGGAGACCGGCAGGTCTTGCGCGACCGCCTCGAGCACATCGCGCTGCAGGCTCTGGATCTGCCGGGACTCGGTGGTGTCCTCGAGCACGCCAACCAGGTGCTTGAACGAGCCGTCGGGGGCAAAGATCGGGCGCAGGATCATGGTCAGCCAGATTTCACGCCCGGACTTGTCGCAAGCCCGCACTTCTTCGGTCACCGAGATGCCACGGCTGAGGTCCGCCCAAAGCCGCGCATAGTCCTTCTCGGAATAGTGCGGTGAACCCAGCACCTCACGCGCCCGGCGACCGTAAACGTCGGCCGGGGTGTACCCGAGCATGGCGGTGAAGGTCTTGTTGATGAAGACGATATTGGCTTTGGCGTCGGTGACGTACATCGCCGATTCCGACTCGTCGATGACGAGTTCCATCAGCTCCTGGCGTGATGGAGGAATGCGATCCGCGATGGCCCCTCGAACATCCATGTCAGCAATACCGCGCGTTCTGCGCGGGTTTTCCCGTACTGTGCGCAATAAGGGGGCCCCGAGAGTAAACAATTGCATTACCCGGTCGACCCAATGGGGCTCAAACTGCCGTTAAACACGCACGATGGTTGCGGAAACCTTGCCGCGGAGCCGCTAACGCCTCCGGCCACCCGGCTTGACGTTGGTCGTCATCGGATCGGGTTTTTTCGGCCGGCGCCAACCGCTTGGCGGGGCAGCGACGGGAATGTTCGTGCCCAGACCCATCTGTCCCGGCGGCGGCTTGCGCACCGAAGGCCCCTTGAGTTCATCGATCTGGTTGCGCAGCCGCGCCGCCAGCTCGAAGTTCTCGTCCTCGGCCGCCTTGAGCATCTGCGACGTCAGTTCGTCGATTTTGCGCTGGATGGATTGCGAGCTCATCACGTGGCCTCGAGGAAAATCTTCATGTCGTCCAGGGTGGCCGCTTCGGCGGCCGGCTTATCCCAGCGGATGCGGTTGATGCGGGGAAAGCGGAGCGCCACGCCCGATTTGTGCCGCGTCGATTCCTGCGCCGAGTCGAACGCAACTTCGAACACCAGCTCCTTGCGCACCTCGCGCACCGGCCCGAAGGCCTGCACGGTATTGTTGCGCACCCATTTGTCGAGCTGCTTCAATTCCTCGTCGGTGAAGCCGAAATACGCCTTGCCGATCGGAACGATCTCGTTTCCCTTCCAGACACCAAATGTGTAGTCGGAGTAGAACGACGATCGCTTGCCGTGGCCGCGCTGCGCGTACATCAGGATGGCATCGACCACATTGGGATCGCGCTTCCACTTGAACCACAACCCCTTCGGCCGACCGGGCACATAGGGCGACGTCCTGAGCTTCAGCATAACGCCTTCGTGTCCCTGCTCGGCGGCGCCGCGCCGGCGCATCTCCGCCAGCTCCTCCCAGCTTGAAAAGCTCAGTACCTCCGACAGGTCCATTCTCGGCTGCGGATTGCGGGCGAACCACGCCTCGAGCCGCTGCCGCCGCTCCGTCCAGGACAGGGTTCGGATGTCCTCATTGCCGTCGAACAGCATGTCGTAGACGCGGAGGAAGGCGGGGAACTGCTCCATCAGCCTGGGCGTGGCGACTTTCCGGTTGAGCCGCTGCTGCAGGTCGTTGAACGGCGCCGGCTCGAGGTCGTGCCCAACCAGCAACTCACCGTCGAGCACGGCCTCGCCGAAGACATTGCCGACGAGATCGGGAAAGCTCTGCGCGATGTCGTCGCCGGTGCGCGAGAACAGCGACACCTGCCCCTTGGCCATGATGAGTTGCACCCGGATGCCATCCCATTTCCACTCGGCTGAGAAGTCCCTCGGGCTCAGCACCGTGAGGTCCTTCGCCTCGTCGATGGGATTGGACAGCATCAGCGGATGGAAGCGGGACGCGTGGTCGATATCCGGCCGCTCACCCTTGTCGTCCAGCCAGGCGAAGAGCTCGGTATAGGGCATCTCGAGCCCGTGCCAGATTTCTTCCAGCGCCTGCAGATCCTTGCCGCTCATCTCGGCGAGCGCCGTTTTGGCCAACCGGGCATTGACGCCGATGCGCAATGCACCGGTCGCCAACTTCACCAACGCCCAGCGCTCGTTGATGGCGGCTCGCGTCAGCAGCGACGCGATGAGTTTTGGCAGCTCGGACTTGCTGGTGGTGTTGAAGAGCTCGATGAGCCCGGTGAGCGACGGCAGATCCTGCTGCTGGCCGTTATGCGGCCAGATCAGGGCGATGGTCTCGCCCAGATCGCCGACATAGTCATAGCTCATGCCGAAGAGGATCGGATCGACCTCCGCCGTCACCACGTCGCGCAGCACGGCCGGCTTGACGTTCTTGAACGTCAGCGCGCCGGTGAGGATGGCAAGGGCGTAGCCGCGATCCGGGTCGGGCGTCGCCGCGAAATACTGCGTCATTGCCTCGATCTTGCGGTTGCGCGACGGGGTGAGCGCCAAAAGCTCGAGGAGCTGCGCGAACTTCTTCATTCGCCCTCCTCCGCGTCGTCCTCATAGGCTTCGATGCGCAGCGGCTCGGCGGCGAGCCCCTGCTGCTGGCTCCAATAGACCAGGGCATCTTCACGGCCGTGCGTGACCCAGACCAGTTGCGCGCCGGTGTCGCGGATGGTCTGGCGAAGCTCGTTCCAGTCGGCATGATCGGAAATGACGAGCGGCAACTCGACGCCGGCCTGCCGGGCGCGCTGCTTGACGCTCATCCACCCGGAGGCTGTGGCCAATACCGGATCGGGCAGCCGCCGGCTCCAGCGGTCCTTGATTGCCGATGGCGGAGCGATGACGATTTGTCCCGCAAGCTCGGCCTTGGACACATCGAGCGAGGGTCGGAGCTCGCCGAGGGCGACCCCGAGCTCTTCATAGAGCGCGCAGAGCCGGAGCATCGCGCCGTGCAGATAGATCGGTTCGTCGTAGCCGGATTGCCGGAGCAGCGAGATGACCCGCTGCGCCTTGCCCAGTGCATAGCAGCCGATGACATGCGCGCGCTCCGGAAAGGCTGCGACCGAGCGCAGCAGCCGCGCAATCTCGTCGGCCGGCCTGGGATGCTGGAAGACCGGCAGCCCGAACGTTGCCTCGGTCACCAGCAGGTCGCATTTGACGAGCTCGAACGGCTGGGCCGTGCGATCCTCGAGGCGCTTGTAGTCGCCGGTGACGACGATGCGCTGCCCCTTGTGCTCGAGCAGGACCTGCGCCGAGCCGAGGATGTGCCCGGCGGGGTGCAGCGACACGGTGACCCCACCGTCCAGGTGCCGCCTCTCGCCATAAGGTAGCGGGTCCCATCGCCCGGCCGCGTCCTCGCCGAAGCGCGTCTTCATGATGGCAATGGTGTCGGGTGTCGCCAGCACGGCCCCGTGGCCGTAGCGCGCATGATCGGCGTGGCCATGCGTGATGATGGCGCGATCCTGCGGCTGCGGTGGATCGATGTAGATGCCATTGGGGGCGATCTTGAGGTCGCGGGTCAGGAAGGGCTCGGCCATGGTTGATCTTAACGCGTGCCTCGTTGTGGCGGTTCACCTTTCTCAAGCGCAGGACGGAGCTCCCGGCCGCCAGCGGCGCCGGGTGACGACCTTGCCGCGGGACAAACCCGGTCCCACGGACGGAGCGCGCCGGGCGCCTCCGAACTTTAAGGCTAGGTGAGACACCCAGCGCTGCTCCGCGGCGGGATTTTGGGGTCAGTCGGGAGGGAGGACGGACCTCAGGCTCCCCGGACGAGCTCGGAAGCAACCTGCTTCCTGCTGTGTGCGCCCGGACCTGCCGTCCCGCGACCCGAACGCTGACCCTGGAGCCGTGCGACCACCGCTCCACCCGTCCTGTCCGCCCGGCCGCTCGTCACGGCCCCGCGTTATGCAGCGGACAGCGGGGGGAATATACCGCACGTGCGAGGGGGCATGGATTGGTGTGCCGGTGGAAATCGTACAAGCGATTGGCAGGGCGTCGATCTTTCGTGCGGATTTCGGGGATAGAGCTGCCGGTTGGATTGAATCGTCGGGCTACAGCACCTTCGTCACGCTGAGGAAGTTGCCACGTTCCTCGTTGGCGGCCTTGATGGCGGATTCGGAGCCGAGTACCGCCACGGTGCCCGCCTTGGCCACCTCGCCCAGCACCTGCCCGAGACGCTTGAAGTCGGCGGCGGTGGCGCCGAGTACTTCCTCGCGCCGCTGCTGCCGGTTCTCCTCGGTATTGCCGGTGAGCTCCCACAGGAGCGACACGAAGCCCTTGGCATCAGGCAGCCGGTAGGTGTCGATGGCGCCGATGGCGCCGATGATCGAGCGCACCAGGTCCTGCTCGCCGACGCCCTCCCTCAGAAACGCGGCCGCGCCGTCATAGGCGTCGAGGGTCGAGAGCAGATTGGGGTCGCGATACGAGGTGAAGGTGAAGCCGCCCGAGAACGGATCGAAGCCTGAGCCGCCACCATAGGCGCCGCCCTGCACGCGAACCTTGTCCCACAGATACGTCGTGTTGAGATGCCTGAGCGCCACCGAGGTCGCGCCGGTGTGGGTGTAGCCGAGCGTGTAGAGATTGGCGCCCTTGGCGACGAAATTCACCTGGCCGGGGAAGGTGAGTCCCTCCGACTTCGGCTTGGCCACCGGCCAATCCAGGGGGGCGCCCGGCGCGGCCGGCAGGCTTGCGATGAAGGCTTCGAGCTGCGGCGCAAACGCCGTCCAGATCGCCGGATCGGCGGTGACATTGGCCACCATCGAGCCGCGGTCGAACAGGATGTCGCGGAGCCTGTAGAGCGTCCCTTCAACCGACGGCCAGTCACTGTCGACGCGCTTGATCAGGTCGCGCAGGAAGAACAGGTACTCGATGCCGCCGGACACCTCGTTGGCCCAGGACGCCGCATTGAGCGCCGCGCCGATGCGCGAGGCGGCGAGGCCGTTACCGCGCCCCGACAGGCTCGATTCGAACCCGGCCTTTTCCTCGAGCAGCATCTGCTTGATGCGCGTGCGGTTGTCGAGCTGCGCGCTGGTCAGCACGTCGGTGATGATATTGAGCAACTCCGGCGCCTTGTCGGGCACCGCCTTGCCGCGGATGAGGAACCAGGCCGACACGGTCTTGCTGTCGCGCATCATGCCGATGCTGCGCGTGCTTCCGACGCCGCCGGTCGACCGGCCGATCCGCTGCGTGAGCGAGACGAAATCTTCCCTGGCGGTGCCGGTCTGGAACAGCGCGCGCGAGAAGATATTGAGGTACGGCACGAGCTCGGCCGGCAGCCGGCGCAGGTCGAAGCCGAGGTCGAGATAGAGCACGCCGTTGGTCGGCAGCGCGTGGGTGTAGAGCCGCGCCCCGGCCAGGGTGCCGCGCTCGATCGGGATGGGCTTGTTGGTGCGATCGAGGTCCTTGAGGCCCAGCGTCGGGATCTTCGCCAGCGCCGCCGGCGGATCGGGCTGCTCCTGCAGCAGCCTGAGCCGCTCGGTCATGTGGACGAGGTCCTCGCGCTCCTCGTCGTCCATGCCCGCCGCCGCGGTGTCGAGCCGCTCGCGCTCCTCCGCCACTTCTGCGGCGGCGAGGTTCGGATCGGCTTTGAGCAGCACGGTGGTGCGATGCGGATTGTCGAGGAGATTGGTCGCGATCAGCGGCTCGAACACCCGTGTGCCGGCGGCGAGCCTGCCCTTGAGCGCCGCGAGCGGGGTTTCGTAGGTCAGTGCCTCGAACGGGTCCTGGCCGTGCAGCCAGCCACGCAGCGAGCGGAACATCAGCGCCATGCCGCGCGGGAACGAGCCGGTGTTGTTCTCGCGCAGCGCGAACTCGAACGAGTTCATCGACGCCTCGACCGTGAGTGGATCGATGCCGTCCTTGACCAACTTTTGCAGCGTCTCGAGGATCAGCGCCTCCACCTTGCCGCCATCGGCCTCGTCGATCCCCTTCATGCCGACGGTGAAATAGGGCTGGCGAAAGTCCTCGGCGATGCCCGAGCCGGTGAGCCCTTCGCCCAGCCCGGACTCGGTCAGCGCCTTGCGCAGCGGCGATGCCGGCGTGCCCACGAGGATGTGCTCGAGCACGTTGAGCGCCAGCACCGTCTCGGGCTCGATGAGCTCGTCGAGCATCCAGTTGACCGACACCATGCCGGTCTTCTTGCCGGGCTCCGCATCGGTAGCGGCGTAGGTGGATTCGATGTGACGGGGTTTCGTCCAGCGCCCCTGCAGCCGTACCTCGGAATCGATCGGAGCGGCGGTGAACTGGCTGAGATACGCATCGAGCATGTCGAGCCGGTGATCGGCCGGATCGTCGCCGTAGAACACGATCCTGGCGTTCGACGGGTGATAGAACCGGGCGTGGAAGTTCTTGAAATAGCTGTAGGTGAGGTCGGGGATCGCTTTCGGATCGCCCCCCGAGTTCACGCCATAGGCATTGTCGGGATAAAGCGATTGCTGGCTGACCTTGGCGAGCACCGACGAGGGTGAGGAGTAAACGCCCTTCATCTCGTTGAAGACGACGCCCTTGAAGCTCAGCGGCATCTGCGTGCCGTCGGACTCGTAGTGCCAACCCTCCTGCCGGAAGGTGTCCTCGGAGATCAACGGGAAGAACACCGCATCGAGATAGACGTCGACGAGGTTGTAGAAGTCCTGGAGGTTCTGCGAGGCGACCGGATAGGCGGTCTTGTCCGGAAATGTCATCGCATTGAGGAAGGTGTTCATCGAGCTCTTCACCAGCTCGACGAACGGCTTCTTGACCGGATATTTACGGCTGCCGCACAGCACCGAGTGCTCGAGGATGTGCGCGACGCCGGTCGAATCCTCCGGCGGCGTCTTGAAGGTGATGCCGAATACCTTGTTTTCGTCGTCGTTGACGAAGCTCAGCACCTCCGCCCCGGTCTTCTTGTGCCGGTAGAAGCGGACTTCGGAAGCAATTTCGGGGATCGTCTCGTCACGGACGAGATCGAAAGCGGCATGCACGGACATCTGGTTCACTCGGGGAAGGAGGGTGAACCCAATCTAGGTTGCCGAGTCCGGCTTTGGAAGGGCAGTCGAGCGGCCGTGACGGCTGGCTAGTCAGCCAGGACCATGGTTTGGGCAAGATTCGAGCGGTCGGGATCGGCAAGCTTTGTGCGAATTTTCTCCAACATTGCGTCGGCTGTCGCCGCAATTGCCGGATCGTCGTCCCAACTATCCTCGGACTTGCCCGTGGTCGCGTCTATCGCATGTTGGAGGACTGGTCGCAGCTCGATCGAAATCCGTGCGATCGCCCAGGAGGCAGCAGAATGCTTGGAGCCTATGGCATTGGTTTCGACTGTGCGCCAGATGCGAGCTAAGGTCAGCAGCACATTGCGCGTGTCGGAAGCGAGGTCGGCACGCAGGCTATCAAGCGCATCGGCGAGCGCCGCGATAACGTCGGCATATGGCACCTGCGGAAGAGTATCCGCGGGACCGGGCCCCACGAGACCCCGGCTGGCCACCCGGATCTGGGTGATCAGCAGCGCCAGGTCCGGCATCAGCTTCGTCGCCCAGGGCTCAACTTGCCCGTCCGTGAACTCAGGCCGCAGCCAGTCACCGTACTGAAAGTCGAAGCAGGGCGGATAGCGCCACGGATTGACCTCAGACTGGACCACAATGGTGAGTTCGACAGGATGTTTGATCGGGCTGCGGTAGGTCCCGGAGACGTCCAGCAGTGTTGTGGTCAACTGGCGCTTCTGCTCCGTCGTGGTCGACCGGCGGCTGACGACGAACAGATCGATATCACTGTAACGCTGCAGGCCGCCCACGATCGACGAGCCATAGAGGTAGACCGCGATGAGCTCGTCGCCCAGAACCTTGCGCAACAAGTCGAGGCAACGCTCGATCTGCTGCTCAGGCGTCATCTCAGATGCCGCCCCTCACCTCGGGCCGGACCTTCTCGACGTAGAAGTCCTTGAGCTTGGCGACCAGCGCTTCGGGCAGCGGGTCCATGCGGCTCGCTTCGACGTTGTCCCTGAGTTGCGCCGGCTTGGTCACCCCGGCGATGATGGTCGAGACCGCCGGCTGGTCGAGGATCCAGCGCAGCGCCAGGTGCGCGAGGCTCATGCCGGCCGGCAGCCAGTGCTTGATCTCGTCGGCGAAGGCGACGCCCTTGTCGAAGGGCAGGCCCGAGAACGTCTCGCCGACATAGAAGGCCTGGCCGTCGCGGTTGTAGTTGCGATGGTCCTGCGCGGTGAACTGCGTGGTCTTGCTCATCTTGCCGGAGAGAAGACCCGAGGCGAGCGGCAGGCGGACGATGATACCGACCTTGTTTTTCTGCGCGGCGGGAAGCAGGCTCTCGACCGCATCCTGCCGGAACAGGTTGAAGATGGTCTGCAGCGAGGCGCAGGTATCGGCGCGCATCGCCAGCATCCCCTCCTCCACCGTCTGGACGCTGGCGCCCCAGTGCCGGATCAGGCCGGCCTGGCGCATGTCGTCGAGCCAGGTGAAGATCTCGCCGTCGCGCAGCACGTCGATCGGGATGCAGTGGAGCTGGGCGAGGTCGAGCGTCTCGACGCCGAGCCGCCTGGCCGAGCCCTCGAGGCTGTCCCTGACCTTGGCCCGGGTGTAGCGCGTCATGCCCTCGAACTCGGGACCGCGGCCGAGCTTGGTCGCGATGAGAACGCCCTTCTTGTCCTTGAAGTCGCCGATGCGACGTTCGGACTGGCCGGCGCCATAGACGTCCGCGGTGTCCCAGAAATTGACGTCGAGCGACCGCGCTGTGCGCAGGATTTCGTTGGCGGTATCGTCGCCGACCGGCCCGAAA
>JBQCIY010000105.1:0-7103 GCA_051953275.1 Devosia sp.
GAATAAGTGGGCGTTTCAACGTCCTGCTCCTGACGGGATTGGTCGGGGAAAAGGTTGTCCACCGGGGTATCGAAGTCGGACGCCAGTTCAGCGGCGGAATATTGCAGCGTCTCGGCCGGTTGGAGAGGCATAGCCTCGTCCCGCATCTCGCGCTGCTCACTACCCTCGTCAAATGCCGCCGCTTCCCCGTCGCCCTCCTCGCGTTCGAGCAGCGGATTGCGCAGGAGTTCGGCTTCCACGAAGGCGTTGAGTTCGAGGTGACTGAGTTGGAGCAGCCGGATGGACTGCATCAGCTGCGGCGTCAGCGTCAGCGATTGCGATTGCCGGACCTCGAGCCGAGGCGACAGCGCCATAAACGTAAACCTTCATGTCCCCACACCGCGGGAGGCGCGATGCGACAGCGACCATGGCTTATTCGGCGGCAGAGGGCAAGAACCGTGCCAGACACGGTTAAGCCCACTTTCACACGGCGGATCGGACTAGACCGAAAAGCTCTCGCCCAGGTACACCCGCCGCGCTTCGGGATCGTTGCTGATCACCTCGGGCTTGCCCTGGATCATCACGCGGCCGTCGTGGATGAGGTAGGCGCGGTCGACCAGCGACAGCGTCTCGCGCACCGAGTGGTCGGTGATCAACACGCCGATGCCCCGGCGCGTGAGCTGGCGCACCAGCCCCTTCACTTCGCTCACCGCGATCGGATCGACGCCGGCGAACGGCTCGTCGAGCAGCATGAATACCGGATCGGCGGCCACGGCGCGGGCGATTTCCGTGCGCCGCCGCTCGCCGCCCGAGAGCGCCAGCGCCGAGACGTTTGCGAGATGGGCGATGCCGAATTCGTCGAGCAGCGCCTCGAGCCGCTCCATCCGCGCGCGGCGCGAGCGGATGTGCGATTCGAGCACCGAAAGGATGTTGCCGGCGACGGTCAGGCCGCGGAAGATCGAGGCCTCCTGCGGCAGGTAGCCGATGCCGAGCCGGCCGCGCTGGAACAGCGGCAGCCGGGTGATGGGGAAGCCGTCGAGCCGGATCTCGCCCTTGTCGGGCTTGATCAGGCCCATGATGATGGTGAACACCGTGGTCTTGCCGGCGCCATTCGGCCCGAGCAGCCCGACCGCTTCGCCGCGCCGCACCGCCACCGATACGTCCGCGACCACCACCTTCTTGCCGAAGCTCTTGGCGAGACCGTGCGCGACCAGCCAGCCGTTCTGATCGATGCCGCCCTGCCGCTCGTCGCCCGTCATTGTGGGGTAAACACGCCGGTGACGCGGCCGCCCGTGGCGGAGGTGAAGGTCGAGGTGTTGGTGACCATGTTGACCACGAGCTCGGGGCTGCCCACCGTGCCGGTGGCGTTGACCACGATGACGTGCCCGGTGAGGTGCAACAACTGCGTGTTGGGATCGTAGACGGCGCGGTCGCCGGTCGCGTCCTGGTCCGGCGTCTTGATCCGCACCCGGCCGGTCGCGATGAAGGTCTTGATGTCGCTCGGGCCGCCCTGGCCATACTCGACCACCACCTTGTCGGCCCAGACGTTTAGCTTCTTGCGGATCACCACCACCTTGCCGGTGAACGTCGCCTCGTGGTGGTTGTCGTCGACCACGAACTTGTCGCCGCTGATCTTGACCGGGTCGGGTGCCGACGAGATCGAGCCGGTCTCCGAGCTTGCGCCGATGCTGAGCGCGGCCAGCAGCGCGATGAGCGCCAGCCGCTTCATCGCACTGTCTCCGGCCGGTCCTCGTCGAACACGGCGAAGACGTTCATCCAGCTCACCGTGCGCACCGGCAGGTTGGGCACGACCAGCGTCGCGCGGTCGAAGCTCCACAGCGCCGTGCTGCCGTCGAAGCGGAGATTGTCCGCGGTCAGGTGGCTGCCGTCGGGAAAGGTCAGGTCCACGGGCCCGTCGGCCACGGTCACCTGCGCCCGCATGTCGGCCCGGACGTTCTGCATGGTGCCATAGAGGCCGTCGTCGCTGGTGACCGAAACGAGACCAGGCGCCGTCACATAATGGCGGTCGGTGTCGACGGTGCCGGATGCGGCGTGGGCATGCATGGGCGATCTCTGCGGCCGGATGAAGCTCAGACTCGGCTCGCTCATTTCGATCACGCCCGGATGGGCGAGCGGGGTGCGCGCGTCGCGCGCCGCCACGAGATAGCGCGAGCCGTCGCTGCCGATCTCCGAATATTGGGGCGTTTCGACGACCATGTTGCCACGGTCGATGCGAATGCCCGAAACCCCATACTGGCTTTCGATATTGGCCAGCCAGATCTGCCCGAGCAGCAGCAGCGCCGCCAGCACACCCGCGGCCGGCACGGCAATGCGCAGTACGCCGACGAAGCGGTTGCGCGCGACCAGCCGGCCGAAGATTTCGGCGCGCTGATCGGCGGTGAGGGCGCGCGCCACAGCCATCAGGAGTGGGCGAAGATGTCCTCTTCATCCCACCCCATCAGGTCGAGCTCGATGCGGGTGGGAAGGAAGCGGAAGCAGGTTTCGGCCAGCTCGAGCCGCCCCTCGCGGCGCAGCATGCGATCGAGATGACGCTTGATGTCGTGCAGGTAGAGGACGTCGGACGCGGCGTAGTCGAGCTGTGCCTCCGAAATCTTGTCGGCGCCCCAGTCCGAGCTTTGCTGCTGCTTGTTCATGTCGATGTTCAAGAGCTCGCGCGCCAGATCCTTGAGGCCATGGCGGTCGGTATAGGTCCGCGCCAGCCGGCTGGCGATCTTGGTGCACCAGACCGGCCCGGTGACGAGACCGAAGCGGTGCTTGAGCACCGCCATGTCGAAGCGGGCATAGTGGAAGATCTTGGTCCGGTTGGGGTCCTTGAGCAGCGCCTCGAGATTGGGCGCCTGTTTCAGGTCGGCCGGAATCTGCACCACGTCGGCGCTGCCGTCGCCGGGCGAGAGCTGCACCACGCAGAGCCGGTCGCGATGCGGGTCGAGCCCCATGGTTTCGGTGTCGATCGCCACTTCCTTGCCGTAACGCGACAGGTCCGGCAGGTCGCCCCGATGCAGTCGGGTGGTCACTCTCTACGCCCCCAAAATCAAACGATCGGGCTGGTTTGCCACAGCATCTTGGCGTTGGAAAGGCCGCTAGTGGCTCTGATTCGGCACGGTTTTCACCCGATCGGGACAAATTGCAGCAAATGCGCGCAAGTTTGGTGGTCGATTGGGAAGACCGCCGGCCGATGCTCCCCGCTGCCCATTGGCACTTGTTCCGATGGGAAGAGCGTCATCATCGAGGGCATTCCCATGAACACCTTTTCGAGCTTCGTCGCAGACGAATCAGGCGCGACCGCCATTGAGTATGGCCTGATCGCTGCGCTGATCGCCGTTGGCATCATCGCCGCCGCGACCACCCTGGGCGGCAGCCTGTCCCAACTCTTCAACCGCATCAGCAGCCATCTGAACACGGCCACCTGACGGCCTTCGGCTCCACGCATCGTCATTGCAGAAAAAGAGGGGATCCTGGCGGTCCCCTCTTTCATATCGCGGGCGACCCGGCGGGCTCGCTCTGCCGGGCAGCGTGAAGGCCATCCCGCTCAGCGGATACCGGCGTCGATCAGGCTGGTGATGGCGTCGATCGTCTGCGGCGTGTCGGTGCCGGCGCCGGTGTTGATGGTGATGCCGGGCATCTTGTACTTGGCGGTCATCACGCACTGTACCACCGGCATGAAGCCCTGCAGGTAGAGCAGCTGATCGAGTGTGGCGCTGACGTAGCCGTCCTTGAGGCCGGTCACCGTCGCCGGCGCGAGGTCGATGCCGCCGACGATGATGTCGCCCGGCTTCTTGCCGGCTTTCTTCAGCACTTCCTCGAGCTCGCCGGTGACGCCGCCATGCTGGCTGCCGATCGCCTTGAGGTTCGGGTGGCTCTGGATGTAGGCGGTGAGGATCGGCACGGCGAGCGTCGTATCCGAGTTCACTTCCTGGCTGATCTGCAGGCGGTCGACCTTGAGGCCGGCCTTCTCGAGCGTATCGGCGAGGCCCTTTTCCGACTGGCCGCGTTCGGCCTGGTCGAACACGCCATAGACCATGGCTTCGTCGCCCGATTTGAGGCCCTGCGCCAGCATCGCCTTGGCCGTCAGCGCGCCGCCGGCGTAGAGATCGACGCCGGCATAGCCGAAGCCCTTCGGCCCGAACTCGTTCTGCAGGTCGGTGAGCGGCGAGTTGCCGGAGGTCACCACGATCCCGGAATCGACGGCGCTCTTGACGATGTCATGGAAGGCCGTCGAGCCGGGGTGGCCCATGATCTCGATGCAGGCGGGCTTGGCCGCGACGGCATCCTTGAACTGGTTGATCATGGTGCCCGGATCCCAGGCCGAGAACTGCTCCTTGAGCTCGACGCCGAGCGCGGCTGCAGCCTGCTCGGCGCCGGTCTGCCGGGCCAGCGTCGCGCCGTCGCCGGCATTGCCGCCCATCTGCATGTACATCACGAGGCCCTTGCCGATCGGATCGGCCGCATAGGTCGCCCCGGTCAGCGCCGCCAGGGCCGCGCCGGCCAAAAGGATATGCTTTACAGTCATCGTTCACGTCCTCCCTGTTGGCGACCGGACTCACACCCTTGCGAGGATGGCCGGATCGCACGTCAATCGGCCGGTCCAGCCCGGCCGAAAGCTCTGAAGCGGACGAGACGCGCCAGGAAGTTGGACCGCCGCTGCGGCTCGTCCACGTAAAGGTAAAACACGATGGCGATCAAAAAGATCAGCCCGCGCGCGGCGTTGACCCACGAGCCGGTGAGGCCGGCTGCGACCAGCCCCGGCTCGACCAGCGCGATGATGAAGCAGCCGAAGATCGTGCCCACGATCGTCGCGCGGCCGCCGAAGATCGAGGTACCGCCGATCAGAACCGAGGCGATGGCGATCAGCAGGTAGCCCTGCCCCTGGTTGCCGAAATAGTTCTTGTTCTCGAGCGTCAGGAAGATCGCCGCCACGCCCGACAGCAGCCCCATCAGGGTGAAGAGCTTGATCTTTTCGCGCACCACGTCGATGCCGACGACCTTCGAGACGGCGTTGGAATCGCCGAGGAAAAGTGTGTGCTCGCCGAAGCGGTGGCGGTTGAGGATGAACCACATGAAGATCACGATCAGCGTTGTCCACAGCGACTGGATCGGGATCTGCTGCACCCAGTCGATGCTCGAGCCGGCGAACGGCCGGCCGGTCACCGCCATCCATACCGTGCTCTGCTCGGCGCCGCGCAGCGCATAGGACTTGCCGCCCGACAGGATCGAGGCCACGCCGTACCACAAGAACTGCGTTCCAAGCGTGGCGATGAAGGAGGGGATACCGATGACGGCGACGAGGATGCCGTTGACGTAGCCGACCACCACGCCGCCTGCCAGCGCCGCAACGATGGCGAACCACTGGATGATCTGCCCGGCGCCGTAGGAGGCGATCCAGTCGGTGTCCTTGGCGCCGAGCCAGCTCACGAGGTCCGACTGGCCCTCCTTGAAGATCACCGCGAAGATGAAGCCGGACACACCCAGGATCGCCGGAAAGCAGAGGTCGATCTCGCCGGCGCCGATGATGAAGGTGAGCCCCACCGCAAGCAGGATGATCGGCGGCAGGGTCGACAGGAACGTCGTGTACTGGAACGGCTGCAGGAAGACTTCCGGGGCGAGCCACATGAACAGCGCCAGCAGCACCAAAAACACCACGATGATCGGCAGCCCTTCGATGCGGGACAGGAGGCTGGGCCGGGGTTGCGCGTGCGGTGCCATGCTCAGTGCTTCTGCTGCAGGTCGATCAGGTATTCGGTGAGCTCCAGCACCGACATGTCGCGCGGGCTGAGATCGGCGACGATGGTGCCGCGGTCGAGCACCACCAGCCGGTCGGCGACCTCGTGCACGTGCGCGAGGTTGTGCTCGATATAGACGCAGGCGCGGCCCGAGCTCTTGATGCGGCGGACGAAGTCGACGACCTTGCGGACCTCCGCCACGCCGAGCGCCGCGGTCGGCTCGTCGAGGACGATGAGGTCGGCGTTGTAGTGCATGGCGCGGCCGATCGCGATGCCCTGCCGCTCGCCGCCCGACAGGTTCCCGATGGTCGAATCCACGCTGATGCCGACGCCGCGGAAGCCGATGACGTCCATCAGGATCTGGTTGGCGATCTGCTTTTCGCGCTTGATGTCGATGAAGCCGAAGCGGTTGGTGATCTGCCGGCCGACGAAGAAGTTACGCCACAGCGGCTGCTTTTCGCCCAGCGACTTGTCCTGGTACACCGTCTCGATCGACAGATCGTGCGCCATCGCCACCGAATAGTCGTCGAGGCTCAGTTCCTTGTCGCGCACGAAAATGCGACCCGAGGTCGGCTTCAGCACGCCGGTCATGGTCTTGATCAGCGTCGACTTGCCGGCGCCGTTGTCGCCGATGAGCCCGACGATCTCGTTGGGCCCGATGCGCAGGTTGATGTTGCGCAGCGCATGCACGGGCCCGAAATATTTCTGCACGCCCTCGAGACGGACGAGGTCGGTAAAGTCCCGCTCCGGCGCCGCCTCGACCGAGCTCATGCCGTTTCCTCCGTGTCCGCACCCGCATCGATCGTGGCGCGACCGGCGCGCTGCCCGCAACACACGGCAGCGTGAGAGGCAAATTGCGCGTCCAGTCCGGTCGGTTCGCGCACGACGACGGCAGCAGCGTTTGGGCCTGCCGGCAACACGGCCGCAAGCGGCATTCTCGATGCCTGCAACGGACAAATCCCCCCATCGACCAAGGCGTCTTTGCCGCGCCATTAGGTCAATTAGTATGACTTATCCGCTTTTATGCCTTTTGCCGGACGATGACAAGGCAGATGGCTGCAGCAGCCTGTGATGACTGATGGCGAGTCGATCTGGTCGGAATCCGTGCCGGGCGGCCGCTGAAGAGCACTTCGCTCAGCGGGCCTGGACCACACCGCCGCGAGGTCCCGTGCGGCTAGGCGCTGCCAGACGAATTTTGGCGCGAAGCTTCAGGAGAGTGGTGGTGCCCCGGAGAAAAGGAAGAATGGTGCCCCGGAGAAGACTCGAACTTCCACGACTTGCGTCACACGGACCTGAACCGTGCGCGTCTACCAATTCCGCCACCGGGGCAAACCAATGGGCGCCGTTCCCTAGGGGAGGCGCCGGGCGGTGTCAATCGGCAAA
>JBQCIY010000106.1:0-23163 GCA_051953275.1 Devosia sp.
TGGCGCTTTCGAGTTCACGCAGGGTCTTGGTGACTGCGGGCTGAGTGACATGCAGCACCTCCGCGGCCCGCCCAACGCTCTGCTGCCGGGCGACCTCGACCAGCGTGCGCAGATGTCTGAATTTAACCGGCAGATCGGTCATCCGATAACTCCTGGGTTATGGATACCGCGAAACTTCTCATTTTACCAATACTGTTCGGTGCTCGATTGTGCGGTCAGGCGGCGGGAGGCCGCCAAGGGAGGACTGCCATGACAGAACAACGGACCGGCCTGACCCGCCGGGGTTTCCTTGCATCGTCCGCCGCCGCTGCCGGCGCCGTCGCGCTGGGCGCGGGGACCAATTCAGCCCAGGCCGCCGATACGCTGAAGGTCGGCTTCATCAGCCCTCGCACCGGTCCCCTCGGCGGCTTCGGCGAAGGGGACGGCTACGTCCTCGATCTGGCGCGTAAGGCGGTCGCGAACGGCTTCAAGGTCGGCGACAAGACCTATGCGGTGACCATTATCGACCAGGATACGCAGTCCGATCCGGCCCGCGCCGGCCAACTCGCCAAGGACCTGATCAACAACCAGGGCATCGACATGATGCTCACCACCTCAACGCCCGAAGTGGTCAATCCGGTCGCCGACGCCTGCGAGGCGGCGGGAGTGCCGTGCCTGTCGACGATCGTGCCCTGGGAGGCGTTCTATTTCGGTCGTGGCGCCAAGCCCGGCGCACCCTCGCCGTTCAAGTGGACCTATCACTTCAGCTTCGGCACGGGCATCTTCGCCAAGACCTATCTGAGCATGTGGGCCGGCATCGAGACCAACAAGAAGATCGGCGTCATGTACCCCAACGATGCCGATGGCAACGCCATCCGCGCCAATCTTGCGCCCCTGCTCGAAAAGGGCGGCTACACCATCGTCGATCCCGGTCCCTACGAGGACGGCACCACCGACTACTCGGCCCAGATCCAGAAGTTCAAGGACGAGGGGGTCGAGATGATCAATACCTTCCCCATCCCGCCCGACTTTGCCGCGTTCTGGAAGCAGGCAGCGCAGCAGGGGCTGACCAAGCAGATCAAGATCGCCCAGATTGCCAAGACCGGGTTGTTCCCGGGCGACATCGAGGCGGTGGGAGACCTTGGGGACAAGCTCGCCACGGCCGCCTATTGGCACTGGACCTTCCCCTACAAGTCGTCGCTGACGGGCCTGTCGGGCGAGGACCTGGCGAGCGGTTACGAGACGACTGCCGGCAAGCAGCGCCAGCAGCAGCTCGGCGCCAGCATGGCCCTGCTCGATGGCGGTTTCACCGCGCTCGCGGCGTCGGCGACACCCAACGACAAGGCAGCGGTCGCCAAGGCGCTGTCGACCCTCAACACCACCACCATGGTGGGCAAGGTGGACTTCACCTCAGGCCCGGTGCCCAACGTTTCGGAAGCCCCGATCATCGGCGCCCAGTGGGTCAAGTCCAAGGCCGGGAGCAAGTATCCGTTCGATCTCGTCATCGTCGACAACGCTCCCGATCCGAATGTTCCCATCGCCGCAAAGCTCTTGCCGTATAACGCCTGACAGAGCTCAAGCCGGAACCGCGTGATGCAGGCCGCTACGCCGATCCTCGTCGCCGAAGGACTCCACAAGCGCTTCGGGGCGCTCGTGGTGCTCGACGGCGTGAGCGTGAGCATCGGGCAAGGCGAAGCACTCGGCATTGTCGGCCCCAACGGGGCCGGCAAGACCACCCTGCTCTCGGTGCTGGCCGGCGCGCAGGCGCCGAACGCCGGCAGGATCCACTTCAGGGGCGACGATGTGACGACGCTCGCCGCCCCTGCCCGCAGTCGCCGCGGACTTGCCCGCACACACCAGATCCCGCGGCCCTTCTCCGGCATGACCGTGTTCGAGAACGTCTATGTCGCGGCGAGCCAGGCCGGCGGTGCCACCGGCGCCGAGGCCTACGATGTCGCAACCGACGCGCTCGCGCTGTGCGGCATGCTCAAGGTGGCCAACCGTCCGGCCGAGACGCTGGGGCTGCTCGACCGCAAGCGGCTGGAACTGGCACGGGCCTTGGCAACACGACCGACTGTCCTGCTTCTCGACGAGATCGGGGGCGGCTTGACGAACGCGGAAGCCGACGAGTTGGTCGCGGCTATCCGGGAATTGCGCGGACGCGGGATTTCGATCGTTTGGATCGAGCACATTGTGCACGTGCTGCTGCAGGTCGCCGAGCGGCTCATCTGTATGGACGCCGGCAAGATCATTGCCGACGGCGAGCCACGTGCTGTGCTCGCCGATGCCGGGGTGGTGGCCGCCTATCTCGGGGGCACACCGGCATGAGCCTTCTTGCCGTCACGTCCCTCAACCTCCACCACGGCCTCTTGCATGCCGTGCGCGACCTCTCGCTCGACGTCTCGGAGGGCGAAATCGTCGCTTTGGTCGGGGCAAATGGAGCCGGCAAGACCACCCTCCTGCGCGCCATCGCCGGTGCGCATCGGCCTAGCTCCGGCAGCATCAGTTTCGGCGGGGTCGACATCACCCGCCTGCCGGCGCATCGGCGGGTCAATATGGGCATCGCGCTCGTCCCCGAAGGTCGACGGCTGTTCACGCAGATGACAGTCGAGGAGAACCTGCTGCTCGGGCGGATGTCCGGCCGGATCGGAAACTGGACGGTCGACAAGGTGCTCGAAACCTTTCCCAATCTTGCGGCCCGCCGCAGCGCGCGCGCCGGTACACTGTCGGGCGGCGAGCAACAGGCCACCGCAATCGGGCGCGCCTTGATGAGCAACCCATCGCTGCTGCTGCTCGACGAGCTGTCACTGGGCCTGTCTCCGATTGCCGTGGACCGCCTTTACGAGTCCCTGCGCACGCTGATGCAGTCCGGCACCACGATTGTCCTGGTTGAGCAGGACCTCGGCCGCGCCATGCAGGTCGCGACCCGCATCGTCTGCATGCTTGAAGGGCGCGTGGTGCTCGAAGCACCGGCCGCCAACCTCGCCCGCGAGCAGGTGACCGAAGCGTATTTCGGACTCGCCCCGCATCGGGTGCCGGCATGATCAACACCATTGTCCAGGGCCTCCTGCTCGGCGGCTACTACGCCCTGATCGCTGCTGGCCTCAGCTTCATGTTCTCGGTCATGCGCATCATCAACCTCGCGCATGGCAGCCTCGCGGTCCTTGCCGCCTATCTGCTCCTGGTGCTGGCGCAAAACTACCACCTCTCGCCCTTCGTCGGCCTGATCATCGTTCTACCGCTGATGGCGGTGATCGGCTTCCTGCTGCAACGCTTCATCCTCGACCGTGCGATGCAGGCCGGACAGCTCGTGCCCATCCTTGCAACCTTCGGGCTCGCTATTGTCATCGACAACGTTCTGTTCGAACTGTTCGGCGCCAACACCCGCTCGCTGAGCAATTTCATCGGCTCCCTGAGCTACGACTCGATCGCGCTGCCCGGTGACATCTATGTCGGCGAGCTCGCCGTCGGCACCTTCGTCCTCGCCATCGTCGTGCTCGGTGGCCTGCAGCTCTTCCTGAGCTTCACGCCCTATGGCCGCGCCATCCGGGCCACCGCGGAAGACCCCGACACCGCCGGACTCGTCGGCATCAACCCGCGCATGGCGACGGCCGTTGCGTCGGCAATCGCTCTGTTCACAGTCGGCCTCGCCGGCGCCGCCCTCGGCATGCGTGGCACCTTCGACGCCTATGCCGGCGCGTCGCAATTGCTCTTCGCCTTCGAGGCCGCGGTGATCGGCGGCGCCGGCTCGGTGTGGGGCACGCTGATCGGTGGGATCGTGCTGGCACTGGCGCAGACCTTCGGCGCAAAGGTGTCGCCGCTGGGCTTCCTGCTCGCCGGCCACGGGGTCTTTCTCGTCGTACTGTTCGTCCGTGTCTGGCTTGCCGGAGGTGTCCGCGCCTTCCTCAGGAGGTCGGCATGAACGCGCAGACGACTTTCCGCGTCGAACGGTGGACCGCCGCCTCGCGCACGGCCATCGCTGTGGTCATCGCGCTCGCCGTGATCGCGGCGATTGCGCCATTCTGGCTCGGGCCCGGCGCGATGGACCGGCTGACGATCCTCTTCGTCTACATCATCCTTGCCGTGATGTGGAACGCGCTCGCGGGCTACGCTGGCCTCGTCAGTGTCGGCCAGCAGCTCTTTGTCGGACTTGGCGCCTACTTCACCATCAAGCTCGCCGACTGGGGCGTGAACCCGTTCGTGGGCATGGTCGGCGCCGCGATCATCGTCGGCGTGATTGCCGTACCTCTTAGCTTTCCGATGCTGCGGCTCAGGGGCGGCGAGTTTGCCATCGGCATGTGGGTGGTCTCCGAGATGGCCCATCTGCTGGTCAACCTCGATCCGCTGGTGAGGGGCGAAACCGGCACCTCGCTGATTTCGCTCAATGCGTTCGACGCGCCGCTCCGTCGCAATCTCATCTACTGGCTGGCGCTCGCTGCGTTGCTCGTCCTGCTGGGTGGCCTGTTCATGTTGCTGCGCAGCCGTGTGGGCGCGGCCATCCAGGCAATCCGGGACAACGAGGAGGCGGCGGCCTCGGTCGGCGTGCGTGTCACTTCGACCAAGCGGATGATCTTCATTTTTACTGCCGTCGGCGTCGCGATGGCGGGTGCGCTGTGGCTTGCGACGGCGCTGACCTTCCAGCCCAAGGCGTATTTCTCGGTGCAGTGGACCGCGTACATGATCTTCATGGTGCTGGTCGGCGGCATCGGCACGTTCGAGGGCGCCATCCTGGGCGCGGTGATCTTCTTCGCCATCGAAACCTGGTTCGGGGCGACTGGCGTCTGGTACCTCGTCGGGCTGGGCGCTACCGCGCTGATCTTTGCGCTGCTCCTTCCGCGCGGCATCTGGGGCGAAATCGAACGCCGCACCGGCCTGCGATTGCTGCCGGTCGGCTATCGCCTCGAGTTCAAACTGCCGGGTGCAGAACCATGATCTTGCTGGGCAAAACCATCGTTGTGACCGGCAGCGCCTCGGGCATCGGCGCCCGCACGGCGGAGCTGTGCAGCCAACTGGGGGCCGAGGTCATCGGTGTCGACCGCAAAGAGGGCGGTCCCGCGCTGAGCGGTTTCATCCGCGGCGACCTGTCGAGCCAGGCCGGCATCGACGCCATCGTCGCGCAATTCCCACAACGAATTGATGCGCTCTGCAACGTCGCGGGCCTCTCCGGCGCACCCGGCGCCGCGCCGACCGTCGCGGTGAACTTCTACGGCCTGCGTGCACTGAGCGAAGCGGCCGCGGCTTGCGTCCGGCCGGGCGGCGCCATCGTCAATGTGGCCTCGATCGCGGGCTACGGCTGGCGCGCCAATCTCAATCGCGCCAAGTCAATGGTCGCCGTCACGGGGTTTCCCGACGTGGCCGCTGTGCTCAAAGATCACAATGTCGCCGAAGCGGAAGGTTATCCACTGAGCAAGGAGCTGCTGCTGCTCTGGACGCAACTTGCCGCGCACCAGCCCAACTTCAGGCAGACCGGCATTCGCGTTCTATCCGTTAGCCCCGGGCCGGTGGAGACGCCGATACTCGGACAATTCCGGCAGGTCTTCGGCGACAAGCGGGTGGACGACGACATCGCAGCAGCTGGCCGCGCCGGAACGCCCGCGGATATTGCGCCGGTGGTGGCGTTTCTCTGTTCGGATGGGGCGCGCTGGATCAACGGCACGAACATCGCGGTCGACGGCGGACTCGAGGCCGCTGTCAACGCACAGGTTCTTGGATTCTAGGGAGACGACAAGATGGACATCGGGTTCCTGATCGACGGCGAGGAGCGTCAGGCGCAGAGCGGCGCCACCTACGACCGCAATGACCCTTATACCGGCAAGCTCGCGACCCGCGCCGCCGCCGCCGGGGTGGCCGACGCCAAGATGGCGGTCGATGCCGCAGCCGCTGCCTTCAAGAGCTGGAGCAAGACCGGCCCCGGCGAGCGCCGCGCGCTGCTGATGAAGGCGGCCGACATCATGGACAGCAAGGTCGGCGAGTTCACGCGGCTGATGCTCGAAGAGACCGGCGGTACCGCCCCATGGGCGGGCTTCAACGTCATGCTCGCCGCCAACATGCTGCGCGAAGCAGGCGCTATGACCACTCAGATCGCCGGCGAAGTCATCCCCTCCAACAATCCGGCGATCACACTCGCAATGGGCATCCGCCAGCCGGCCGGTGTGGTGCTCGGGATCGCGCCGTGGAACGCGCCGGTGATCTTGGGCACCCGCGCCATCGCGATGCCGCTCGCCTGTGGCAACACGGTGGTGCTGAAAGCCTCCGAGAGCTGCCCCGGCATCCACCGGCTGATCGGCCAGTGTCTGCTCGAAGCGGGCATTCCGAAGGGCGTCATCAACGTCATCACGAATGATCCCAAGGACGCCGCCGCGGTCGTCGAGGCGCTGATCGCCCACCCCGCGGTTCGTCGCGTCAACTTCACCGGGTCGACCGGCGTCGGCAAGCGCATCGGCGAACTTGCCGGTCGTCATCTCAAGCCGGCGCTGCTTGAACTCGGCGGCAAGGCGCCCCTCGTGGTCCTCGATGACGCGGACATCGATGCCGCCGTCAATGCTGCGATCTTCGGCTCGTTCATGCACCAGGGCCAGATCTGCATGTCGACTGAAAAGATCATCGTCGATGCCAGCATCGCCGATGAATTCGTCGACAAACTCGGCAAGCGCGCCGCGCAGCTTCCCGCTGGCGATCCGCGCGGCCACGTCGTGCTCGGCTCGCTGATCAGCACGCAATCCGCGGAAAAGATGGAGGCGCTGATCGCTGACGCTACCGCGAAGGGCGCCACCATCAAAGCCGGCGGCAAGCGCAACGGCACTGTCGTCGAGGCGACCGTGCTCGATAACGTCACCCCAGGTATGCGCATCTATTCCGAGGAATCGTTTGGACCGGTGAAGTCGGTGATCCGCGTCTCCGGCGAGGCCGAAGCCATCCGCGTCGCCAACGACACCGAATACGGTCTCGCCTCCGCTGTGTTCAGTCGCGACATCCAGCGGGCATTGCGCGTCGCGGCGCAGATCGAAGCCGGCATCTGCCACATCAACGGCCCGACCGTTAACGATGAGGCCCAGATGCCGTTCGGCGGCGTCAAAGGCTCGGGCTTCGGGCGCTTCGGCGGCAAGGCGGCCATTGCCGAATTCACTGATCTGCGGTGGGTCACCATCGAAGACCCCAAGCAGGGCTATCCGTTCTGATGCAATTCGCCCGGCTCAACGACGTGACGTTACACTACCAGGTGATCGGGTCGCCCCAGAGCCGCCCGACAATTGTGTTCGTCAATTCGCTGGGCACCGATTTCCGTATCTGGCGAGACGTCGTCGTGCGGCTCGTGGGCGAGTTCGCGCTGGTGACCTACGACAAGCGCGGGCACGGATTGTCCGAGGTGGGCAAGACTCCCTACTCCATGCACCTGCTCGCCGCCGACCTCGCCGCCCTGCTCGACCATCTCGGCGTGCGGAGGGCGACGATCTGCGGTGTCTCCGTCGGCGGACTCGTGGCCCAACAGCTCTATCACGATCGCCCTGACCTGGTGGAGACGCTGGTCCTCTGCGACACGCTCGACAAGATGGGGGATTCCGAGTTCTGGAACCGGCGCATCGCCGCCATAGAGGCCAATGGCCTTGCTTCGATCGCCGACGGCATCCTGGAACGCTGGTTCACTGCTGGCTTTCGGTCGGGCGATAATCCCGATTTCGCCGGCTACCGGGCGATGCTGTCGCGCCAGCCGGCAGATGGCTATGTTGCGACCTGTGTGGCTCTGCGCGAAGCCGACCTGCGAGGCCAGACCAGGAACATTGCCGCGCCCACCATCGTCATCGCGGGGGACCAGGATGTTTCCCCCACCCCGCGGGCCGCGGCGGACTTCGCCCGCTCTATCCCGGGCGCCCGCCTCGAAATCATCAAGGGGTGCGGCCACATTCCATCGGTCGAGCAGCCCGAAACGCTCAGCGCCATTCTACGTGCATTCATGTCCTTCGTTGGAACGGAGACGGCCTCCCATGTCAGTCACTGATCTCAAATCGCCGCGCCTGCGGCAGGGGGAGCAGACACGCCGCGCCGTGCTGAGCGACGAGCATGTGGAGCGGGTCGAGGCGGCAACCACCGACTTCGATGCGCCCTTTCAGGATCTCATCACGGAGGCGGCGTGGGGACATCTTTGGTCACGCACCGACTGGAGCAAACGCGACCGCTCCATCGTCACGATCGCCCTGCTCGCGGCACTCGGCCACACCGAGGAGTTGGCGATGCACGTTCGCGCCACGGTCCGCACCGGCGCCAGCGAGGCGGACGTGCGCGAGGCACTGCTGCATGTCGCCATTTACGCAGGGGTGCCGGCAGCCAATACGGCCTTCCGAGTCGCCAAGCAGGCCTTCGCGGAAATGGCAGATGGAAAAGCGGCCGAATGAGTGACCCCTCCAACCGTGCGCCCGAGACGGGCCCCTTTTATCCACGCGATCGCCTCTGGCATCCGCCGGCGCTGACGCCGAACTACCGCACCACCGTGCTGCGCTCGCCACAGCGCGCGCCGATCTCTTTCTCCAACACGATGTCGGAAATGACCGGCCCGGTGTTTGGCCATAATGTCATCGGCGAACTCGACAACGACCTGATCCACAATTTTGCCAAGCCCGGCGAGAGCGCCCATGGCCCGCGCATCATCGTTCATGGCCGCGTGCTCGACGAGCGCGGCCAACCCGTGCCAGGCGTGCTGCTCGAGTTCTGGCAGGCCAATGCCGCCGGTCGCTATCGCCACAAGAAGGATGGCTACCTCGCGCCGCTCGACCCGAACTTCGGCGGGTGCGGCCGCGCCCTGACCGCCGACGATGGCAGTTATGCTTTCCGAACCATCAAGCCCGGAGCCTATCCCTGGCCGAACGGCGTCAACGACTGGCGGCCGGCCCACATCCATTTCTCGATCTTCGGCTCGGGGTTCGCGCAGCGTCTGATCACGCAGATGTATTTCGAGGGCGATCCGCTGATCAAGCTCGATCCCATGACGAGGGGACTCAGCGATCCGCGCGCCGTCGAGCAATTGATTGCTCCGCTCGACATGGCACGCACAATTCCAATGGACGCTACGGCTTACAAGTTCGACATCGTGCTGCGCGGCCGGCGCTCGACGATGTTCGAGAACCGGCTCGAGGGCAACTGATGCCGCAGCCCCTCGACAGACTCAAAGAAACCCCGTCGCAGACCGCTGGCCCCTACGTCCATATCGGGCTCATGCCCAATCTCGTCGGCATCCACGGGACACATACCGAGGATCTCGGCGGCCGCCTGATCAACGATCGGACCAAGGGCGAGCGCATTACCATCGAGGGCCACGTCTTCGATGGAACAGGCGAGCCGCTGCGCGATTGTGTCATCGAGATCTGGCAAGCGGACGCCGAGGGCCTGTACCCCAGCCCGTCCGAAACCCGCGGCGCCGCCGACAGCAACTTTGCCGGCTGGGGCCGCGCCGCTGCCGACCCGCAGACGGGGCTCTATCGCTTCGAGACCGTCAAGCCGGGTCAGGTCCCCTTTCCCGATGGTCGCATGCAGGCGCCCCACATCAGCTTCTGGATCGTCGCACGTGGCATCAATCTCGGGCTCAACACCCGCCTCTATTTCGCTGATGAGACAGAGGCAAACGCAACCGATCCGATCCTTGGCCGCATCGAACACAAGACGCGCGTACCGACGCTGATCGCGCCGAGGCATGGCGACACCTTTATCTTCGACATTCACCTGCAGGGGACGGATGAAACGGTGTTCTTCGACATCTGAGGCCGCCGGATGAGCGTCTCGCCCTTCGATCATGCCCTTCTCTCCGGCCTTCTCGGCGACGACGAGGTCAGCCCGTTTTTTTCCGCCGACAGCGAAATCCAGCACATGCTGCGCTTCGAGGAAGCGTTGGCACTGGCTGAGGCGCAAGAGGGCGTCGTTCCGTCGAAGATGGCCGACGGCATTGTCGAGCAGATACAGAGCTTTGTGCCGAACTACGATGCCATCAGGCGCGCCACGCAGCGCGACGGCGTCATCGGGGTCGAGTTCGTCCGCCAGCTGCGCGATGCGCTGGGGGCACCGCTCGACCAGTACGTGCATTTCGGTGCAACCAGCCAGGATCTCGTGGACAGCGCGCTGGTGCTCCGGCTGCGGCCGGTGCTCCACATTCTCGAGCAGCGGATCGTTGCTATCCGCGACAAATTCGCCGATCTCAACCAGAGGTTCGGCGAACGTCGTGTGATGGGCCGGACGCGGATGCAGGATGCACTGCCCATCGCCGTCCGTGAAAAGCTCGCAACCTGGGACGGCCCGCTGGAACGCCATCTTGCCCGTCTCGCCGAGTTGCGCCCTCGCCTGATGGTGCTGCAGTTCGGTGGCGCGGCCGGAACGCTCGACAAGCTCGGTGACCGGGCGGAGCAGGTCTGCGGTCGCCTCGCAGAGGCCCTCGATCTCGCACCGGCGCGATCGTGGCACAGCCAGCGCGACACGATCGTCGAGCTTGCCGGTTGGCTGTCGCAGGTTGCCGGCAGCCTTGGCAAGGCTGGCGCCGACATTGGCCTGATGGCGCAGAACCGGTTCGGCGAAGTTGCACTCGAGGGTGGCGGTGGCTCATCGGCCATGCCGCACAAGCACAATCCCGTTGGCGCCGAAGTGCTTGTCGCCTTGGCGCATTTCAACGCCACGCAGATCTCGGGCATGCACAGCGCCCTTGTGCACGAACAGGAGCGCTCGGGTGCAGCCTGGACGCTGGAATGGCTCATTCTGCCGCAGATGGTCGTCGCCACCGCCGCCTCACTCCGCACCGCGCTCACTCTCCTCAGTCAGATTAACCGCATCGGGGATCCCACCTGATGCGCACGCAGGTCGCGATCATCGGCGCGGGGCCGGCCGGCCTCCTGCTGGGCGCCCTGCTGGGCAAAGCCGGTATCGGCAATGTCATCGTCGAGCGATCGAGCGCAACGCACGTCCTGTCGCGCATTCGTGCCGGCGTCCTCGAACAGGGGACGGTAGACCTGCTGCGGTCGGTCGGCTGTGCCACCCGTCTCGACGCGGAGGGCCTCATCCATGAAGGCATCGACCTGGCCTTCGACGACAGCCTGCATCGCGTCGACCTCAAGCAGCATGCTGGGGGCCGCGTCGTGACGGTGTATGGCCAGACCGAAGTGACGCGCGACCTGATGGATGCTCGTTCTGCCAGTGGACACTCGACCATCTACGAGGCCGCCGATGTGGCCCTCCACGGCATCGATGCGTCTCCCTATGTCACCTTCCGCAGCGACGGCGTCGATGTCCGGCTCGACTGCGACTTCATTGCCGGCTGCGACGGCTTCCACGGGGTCAGCCGCCAGTCGCTCCCTGCCGCCGCGCTACGGGTCTTCGAACGGGTCTATCCGTTCGGCTGGCTAGGCCTTATGGCAGACCTTCCGCCGGTCAATGACGAGCTCATATACGCGCGCCATTCACGCGGCTTCGCGCTCTGCTCAATGCGCTCACCCGCACGCAGCCGCTACTACGTGCAAGTCGATGCTTCCGAACATGCCGAAGACTGGAGCGACGACCAGTTCTGGGACGAGCTGCGTCGGCGGCTGCCGGAAGCCACGGCGGCCCGCGTCACCACCGGACCATCGATCGAGAAGTCGGTCGCGGCGCTCCGTTCTTTCGTAGCCGAGCCGATGCGCTTCGGCCAACTGTTCCTCTGCGGCGACGCGGCCCACATCGTACCGCCCACCGGCGCCAAGGGACTGAACCTTGCCGCCAGTGACGTGCACTACCTGTTCGACGCCCTGCGAGAATTCTATGAGGAGAAATCGGCGGCGGGTCTCGACGCCTACTCGACACGCGCCTTGGCCCGCGTATGGAAGGCCGAGCGCTTCTCCTGGTGGATGACGTCCATCCTCCACCGCTTCCCCGATCAGGGTGAGTTCGGAGAACGCCTGCAGCTCTCCGAACTGGACTATCTCACCCACTCCGAAGCAGCAATGAGCGCTCTCGCGGAGAACTACGTCGGACTGCCGTTCTAGACGCGCTCCAGCGCCACCGCGATCCCTTGACCAACACCGATGCACATGGTGGCAAGCGCCCGGCGTTTGTCGCTGAGGCTCAGCTCCAGTGCTGCCGTGCCGGTGATCCGCGCACCGCTCATGCCGAGTGGATGGCCGAGGGCAATCGCTCCGCCATTGGCATTGACCTGCGGCGCATCGTCCGCCAACCCCAGCTCGCGGAGCACGGCCAGCGCCTGGCTGGCAAAAGCTTCGTTGAGCTCGACCACATCGAAGTCGCGTGGCATGAGGCCAAGCCGGGCGCACAGCTTGCGCGTTGCCGGGACCGGTCCAATACCCATGATGCGGGGCGGGACACCCGCGGCAGCGCCCCCCAGGATGCGTGCAATCGGCGTCAGGCCATGCCGTGTCGCTGCCGCTTCGGAGGCGACGACCAAGGCGGCCGCACCGTCATTGACCCCGGACGCATTGCCTGCGGTTACCGTACCGCCGGACCGGAACGGCGTAGGCAGTTTCGCCAGTGCCTCGAGCGAGGTGTCGGCGCGGGGATGCTCGTCCCGTTCGACGATGACCGGATCCTTCTTCCGTTGCGGAATGGTGACCGGCACGATCTCCCGAGCGAGCCGGCCATTCCGCTGCGCCGCCACCGCGCGTTGCTGCGAGCGGAGCGCAAAGGCATCCTGATCGCCTCGACTGACGTGAAATTCCTCGGCGATGTTCTCGCCAGTTTCCGGCATGGAGTCGACGCCGTATTGCTGCTTCATCACCGGATTGACGAAACGCCATCCGATCGTCGTGTCGTAGATTTCGGCGTTGCGCGAGAACGCCGTCTCTGCTTTGGGCAAGACGAACGGGGCGCGGCTCATGCTCTCGACCCCGCCGGCGACATAGAGCTCACCCTCGCCTGCCTTGATGGCGCGGGCAGCGGTGATCACGGCGTCCATGCCAGAGCCGCAGAGCCGGTTGATCGTCGTGCCCGATACGCTCACCGGCAACCCGGCCAGCAGCAGGCTCATGCGCGCTACGTTGCGATTGTCCTCGCCGGCCTGGTTGGCGCAACCCAAGATCACGTCATCCACCGCCTCCCAGTCGACCCCGCTGCTTTCGGCGACGATCGCCTTGAGCGGCACCGCAGCCAGATCGTCGGCACGAACGGACGACAGCGCACCGCCGAAGCGGCCGATCGGTGTCCTGCGATACGCACAGATGAAGGCCTCGCTCATTGAGCACCCGAGCGATGCGCGGCTGCGGTGCGTGCCTGCAGGTCCCGCAGCGTCCCAAGCTCGAGTTCGTTCGGCTCCGGGGTCTCGTCCACCAATTCGGCAAACCGCACCGGCCAGCCGCAATTGTCCTGCACCTGCTGGCGTGTCACTCCCCGGTGCAGCGCGGTCACGGTGAACTCCTTCGTTTCAGGATCGGGCCGCCAAAGTGCAAGATCGGTGATCAGCAGTGTCGGGCCCTTGGTGGTGATGCCAAGCCGCTGCCGATGATTGCCGCCCTCGCCGTGGCCGAAGCTCGTGAAGAAGTCGATCTTGTTGACCATCGACCGCGGCGCCTGTTTCAGGGTAATGAAGATTTCGCCACAGGAGGTCGCGATCTCGGGCGCCCCGCCGCCGCCCGGCAGCCGCACTTTGGGGTGGGCATAGTCGCCGATCACGGTCGTGTTGATGTTGCCGAAGCGGTCCAGCTGCGCCGCGCCCAGAAAGCCGATGGAGATGCGCCCGCCCATCAGCCAGTAGCGGAACATCTCGGGCACACTCACCGTGCAAAGCGCCGTTTCACAAAGCTCTCCGTCGCCGATCGAGAGCGGCAGCACATGGGGCGCGGTCCCGATCGTCCCGGACTCGTAGATCAGTGTGATATCCGGCGCATGCGTCAGCCGCGCCACGTTACAGGCTGCCGAAGGTGCGCCGATGCCGACGAAGCACACATCATCGTTGCCGAGCGCCCGAGAGGCCGCAATTGTCATCATCTCGGTGGGCGTAAAATCGCTCATCGCAGAGCCTCCACGCGCTGAGCAAAGATTTCGGGCCCGACGCGCAGCACGTTCGCCTCCATCCAGTCGCCGAAGGCCTGCCGATCGGCGGAGATCTTGTCCCATTCGAGATAAGCGGCGTTGTCGCGCGCGTAGTAGCCGTGTGTGTAGGACGGATGCGCCCCCCCGGGCACGACCGCCACGGCGTCGATCGTCCAATGCGGCAGGATGGTGAGATTCGGGTGCAGGCCCTTGAAGCTCGGCACCACCTCCTCCACCGTCACCACGACGCGCCTGGCTGCAAGCGCCGCTTCCTTCTGCACTCCGATGATGCCCTCGATCAGAATGTCGCCCTTCTCGCTCGCCTTCTGCGCGTGAATGAAGGTGATATCCGGCCGGTGCGACGGGATCGCCGCCAGTTCCTCGCCGGTGAAGGGGCAGATCACCGATTTGATATCCGGATTGACCTCTTTTAGCCCTGCGCCCTTGTAGCCGCGGAACACCGCGCAGGGCAGCCCGCTGGCGCCCGCTTCATAGGCCTGCGCCATTGCCGAGTGCGAGTGCTCGACCGTTTCAATACCGCGCGGATAGCTGTTCTCGATCGCGTCCCGCATCCGCCGCAACAGGCCGACGCCCGGATTGCCGGCGTAGGAGAAGATCACCTTTTTGGCGAGCCCCATGCCGATCATCTGGTCGTAGATGATGTCCGGCGTCATGCGCAGCAGCGTCAGATCCTTGATACCCTGGCGGATTGCCTCATGCGCCGCCGCATGCGGGATGAGGTGGGTGAAGCCCTCGAAGGCAACGATGTCGCCATCGTGCAAGTTGCGCTGCACCGCATCATGTAGTGAAAGAAACTCGGCCATCGTCGTTCCATGTTTTTTGTTATGAAATCATGATCGGGCTGCCCGGGAAAATGATATTTGTACCCCACATTCATAACTAGGGCGCATATATGCTCGACCCACGTATCAAGCTTCGCCATCTCAATTCGGTGCTCGAAACCGCTCGCTTGGGTGGCGTTGCCCGAGCGGGCGACGCGCTCGGGATGACACAGCCCGCCGTGTCCAAGGCGATTGCCGAGCTCGAGGAAATCCTCGGAACCGCACTTTTCGATCGCAACCGCCGCGCGCTCTCGCTCACCCCCGCCGGTGAGCTCTTTGTCCGGCATGGCCAGGCCGCACTGGCGACGCTGCAGAATGGACTCGATGCGCTCGAGGCAAATCGCAGCGGCAGCAATTTCGTTGCGTTCGGAGCCCTGCCGACCGTTGCCGCCGCGATTGTCCCGCGCGCCCTCGCGCGGTTCATCGCGAGCCCAGCCGCCTGCCGCACGCTGGTCGAGAGCGGACCCAGCCCCTACCTCCTCGGGCTGCTGCGCACCGCCGCCATCGACTTCGTCGTCGGACGGTTGGCCGGTCCCGCGATGATGGATGGACTCTCGTTCGAGCATCTCTATTCCGAGCAACTCGTGCTCGTCGTGCGTCCCGGCCATCCGCTCGCTGCGGGCGAGTCGATCCTGCTGCAACAGGTCGCGACGTATCCGCTCCTGATGCCGCCGCGGCAGGCGATCATCCGTCCCGAGGTCGATGCTCTGCTCATTGCCGGCGGCGTCGGCCGGCTCAAAGGAGAAATCGAGACCGTCTCGAACTCCCTCGGGCGGGCCTATGCGCTCTCGACAGATGCCGTCTGGATCATCTCCAACGGCGTTGTTGCACGCGATATCGAAACGGGCCAACTCGTGCGACTCCCCGTCGACATGCGCAGCACGCTTGGACCGATCGGCATCACTACGCGCACTGATGCCGATTTCCGGCCTGCCACCCGGATGCTGATCGATTGCATCCGCGCAGCAGCGGACGAACATCCGGGAGCCCGCCCTCCGATTTAAGTCATATTTTTGTAGCCGCCGCTTGCCTCGATCCAAAAGGCGTGCCATCACACGCGGGAAAAGCTTTTCCCAAATTGTCGGCCTCCCGGGACGCCGACCAGCTTCTCACTGTGGGAAAAGCTTTTCCCACGTCGCGTGGGCGGCGTGCGTCAATGGGAGGAACCAATGAGACTTGCTGGACTGACAAAGTTCGCGGCGGTGGCAGGCATCGCCCTACTGGCTGCTTTGGGCACCGCCGCCTCGTTCGCGGCCGACCCGATGGGTACCGATGACGGCACCCAACTGACGCTATGGACGCGCGCCGCTACGCAGGCCCGCGCTGACCAGCTCATCCAGGCTTACAATGCGTCGCACAAGAACCACGTGACAGCGACCTATGTGCCCACCGATGACTACCAGACCAAGATCGGCGCTGCCGCGGCGGCCAACGGGCTGCCCGACCTCTTCTCGGCCGACGTGGTGTTCATGCCGAACTGGACGTCGGCGGGCCTGTTCACTGACCTCACCGACCGCATCAACAGCATGCCCAATATCGACAAAGTCGCCAAGGGCGGCATCGATTCCGGCACCTGGCAAGGCAAGAAATACGGCATGCCGTTCGTCGCCGACCTGTCGGTCTGGATGTGGAACAAGAAGCTGTTCAAGCAGGCGGGCCTCGACCCCGACAAGGGACCGGCAAGCCTGACCGAGTTCGCGGCCGATGCGCGGGCAGTGGCCAAGCTCGGCAACGGTGTCTACGGCACCATGTGGGGCGGCAACTGCGGCGGCTGCGAGGTGTTCACCTGGTTCCCCATCGCCTGGGCCGATGGCAAGGACATCATGAATCCCGAAGGCACCGAGTCCGACGCCAACAACGACGAGTGGAAGGCCATCTTCAAGGTATTCCACGACCTGGCGGCTGATGGCACGGCGATGATGCCACAGACCAAAGACGAGGCCGGGCCGACCTGGACCTCCTACTTCCCGAAAGGAATAATCGGCGTCATGCCGATGCCCGCGACCCTGGTGGGCCTCTCGGGCGGCGCCCTTGCCGACAGCGATATCGGCGTGACGCCGATCGCCGGCATCAATGGCGGTCAGTCGACCTTCATCGGCGGCGACGACATCGGTGTGTCACGCGACAGCAAGAAGGCCGACGCAGCCTGGAACTTCATTGCCTGGCTGCAGACCGACGCGGCACAGGTCGATGTGGTGGCCAAGAACGGCAACGTGCTGACCCGCTCGGACCTCGCCGACAACAAGTACAGCTCTGCCGACCCCCGCCTCGTGCTGTTCAACCAGATCGCCGCCAAGGGCAAGACTCCACTGGCCAAGGACTTCGGTGCGACCTTCAACGACCCGCAGGGGCCCTGGCTGGTGCTGATGCGCGACGCGGTCTTCGGCGATGGCGCCAATATCGACGCCAACAACCAGGCCATGAACGACTCGCTCAACCAGTAACTTGACGGACAGGCTGGCTCGGCCTCCTGCTTATTTGGAGGAGACCGGGCCATGCCACAGGGAACGCACGTGACTTCGACGTCGATGACCCACACCCTAGCGGCAGAGCACCCGGTGCGGAGCTCGGGGATCGCGCTGCGCCGCGCCGTCATGGGGTTCATCTACACCATCCCGACGATCATCTTCATCGTCGTGCTCTTCCTCACGCCGCTGGTTCTTGTCGTAAAAATGTCCCTGAGCAAGTGGGGGCTGCTGACCGGCGACCAGGGTTACAACTTCCCGCAGAACTACCTTCTCATCTCGCGCAACCAGCTGTTCTGGCCGGCCGTCTGGTTCACCATCGAATACACGGTCATCGTCACGATCCTGTTGATCGGGATCGGACTCGGTCTCGCCCTTCTCGTGCAGACGGCAACGCGTTGGGCCAGTGTCCTGCGCACCGCGTTCCTGCTGCCGGTGTCGCTGGGCCTCGCGGCCGCCTCGCTGCTCGCCTATGGCTTTTACTCACCCAACATCGGCCCGATCAGTCCGCCGCTCGAAGCCATCGGATTGATCCATGATCCGATAGCCTTCCTCGGCACCTCCCTCGCGGCCCTGCTCTCCACGACGTTCCTGATCGTATGGAAGTACGCCGGCTTCTACATGCTGGTGCTGGTGGTCGGGCTACAGGGCATTTCCGAGGACCTCTATGAGGCCGCCGAACTGGACGGCGCGTCCGCCTGGCAAATCTTCTGGCATCTGACACTCCCGCTGCTGCGCCCGTCCCTGTCGCTCGCGACGATCCTGTGCATCACCGGCTCGCTCCTTGCCTTCGACCAGTTCTTCATCCTGACCAAGGGCGCGCCGGACAACACCACTGTGACGGCGGTCCAGGTCATCTACCGCGAGGCGTTCCAGCGTCAGAACCTGGGCACCGCCGCGGCGCTCTCAATCATGGTCCTGTTGGTCCTCATCATCATCAACGCACTGCAATTCCGCTTCCTCCGCGGAGCGAAGGACTGACGATGAGCGTTGACCAGCCAACCACACTCGGCCGCACCCCCTACTACGTCCTGACCGGCGGTCTCGCGATCATCTTCCTGTTTCCGCTGCTATGGAGCGTTTTGGCGTCGGTGAGTCCCCAGGCGGGGACCGCACAGACCCACGGTTTCGGCTTCGGCAACTATGTGACGATGTTCCAGTTCGGCCCCGGCCTGCCGACCGTCACCTTCAACAGCGTTGTCATCTCGGCTCTCACGGTCGGGCTGACGCTGATCATCTCGACCCTGGGTGGATATGCCTTCGCCCGCTTCAAGTTCTGGGGCCGCGATGCGCTGTTCCTGCTGACCCTGTCCATCCTGATGGTGCCGTATGCGACGCTGCTGATCCCGCTTTACGTCCTGCTCAACATGGTCGGGCTGGCCAACTCGCTGGTCGGCGTATCGCTGATGATCGCCATGTATCAGCTCCCCTTCGCCACGTACATGATGCGCATCTCCTTCGAGGCGATCCCCAGGGACCTCGAGGAGTCCGCGCTGATCGACGGCTGCGGCACCTTCGGGGTGCTGTGGCGGATCATGATGCCGGCAGTCACGCCGGGCCTCGTGACCGTCGGCCTGTTCGCGTTCCTCGCCGCCTGGAACGACTTCTTCGCGCCGCTGATCCTGTTGACCGATCCGACCAAGCAGCCGCTCCCGGTCGCGATCGCCAACATGCGGCAGCAGACGATGGGGGTGATCAACTACGGCGCCACGGAAGCCGGCGTCGTGGTGATGGCGATACCCTGCGTGATCCTGTTCCTACTGCTGCAGCGCTACTACGTGCGCGGCTTCATGTCCGGCGCGATCAAAGGCTGACCCATGGGCAAGCTCCAGCGGCCACCGATCGGACCGACGCCTGGGCGGAACGTGCCGACCATCCGCGACGTCGCACGCATCGCGGGGGTCTCGATCGGCACCGCGAGCAAAGCGCTCAACGATGGCGGCCGGCTGAAGCAGGAGACCCGGGAGAAGGTCCTGGCTGCCGCGCGCGACATGGGCTACCGCCCGAACGACCTGGCGCAGAGCCTGCATCGTACCCGCTCGATGACCGTCGGTATCATCTCGTCGGACTCGTTCGGCCGATTCACATTGCCCATCGTCGAAGCGCTGGAGCAGCAATTTGCCGACCAGGGCATCGCGCTCTTCATGTGCAATGCGACCGACGATCCGGCGCGTGAGCGCCAGCACATCGACCAACTGCTGGGCAAGCGCATCGACGGCCTGGTGGTCACCAGCCGCCGCGCCGACGAGCGCACACCCGTGGGGCCGCTGCCCGCTGGCCTGCCCGTGGTGTACGTCTATACCCGGCCCAACGACCGCAGCGCCCTTGCCCTCATCCCCGACGACGAGGGCGGCGCGACCCTTGCCGTGCGCCACCTTGCGAGCCTCGGGCGCAGGCGCATCGCCCACATCACGGGCCCGGAGCGGTTCGAGGCCGTGCGGCTTCGGCACGAGGGCTATCGTCGCGCGATGACCGAAGTCGGTCTCAAGCCCAAGGCATCCGACTATCTGTCCGGCCGGTGGTCGGAGGAATGGGGCCGCGACGCGGTGGCAAAACTGTTCGACGGCAAGCGCAGCACACCGGATGCCCTGTTCTGCGGCAACGACCAGATCGCGCGCGGCGCCGTCGAGGCCCTTCGTGAGCGCAACATCAGCGTGCCGCATGACGTCGCCGTCGTCGGCTTCGACAATTGGGAGGTGATGGCGCTGGGCGCCCGGCCGCCTCTTTCCAGCGTCGACATGAATCTCAGCCAGCTCGGCCACGAGGCCGGGCGAACTCTGCTGGCGATGATGGGGGGCGAACGCATCGCCCCGACCACACGCCGCCTCCCCTGCACGCTCGTCGTGCGTCACTCCAGCGTCGCCTAAGGATCACCCGCTTGTCCCAGTATTCTCCTGTCCGCTTCGTCAACGTCCGCCTCGAGGGTGACTTCTGGCGGGAGCGTCTCGAGACGGTGCTGACGCGCACCATCCCCAGCCAGCACGTCAAACTGGGCGAGTACGGCATCCTCGGCTCGCTGAAGTTGCCGCAGCCGCCGCCGCCACTGCGTTTCCCGCGACACGCCAATGGCTTCACCGTGCAGGTGTTCTGGGATTCCGACGTCGGCAAGTGGATCGAAGCGGCGAGCTACGCCCTGAGCCACCGCCGCGACGCCGACATCGAGGCCAAGATCGAGGCCATCGTCGATGATTTCGAGAAGGCCCAGGCGCCCGACGGCTACCTCAACTGCTGGTACCTCGACCGCGAGCCCGAGAACCGCTGGACCAACCTGCGCGACAACCACGAACTCTACAATGCCGGCCACATGCTCGAGGGCGCCATCGCCTACTTCGAGACCACCGGCCGGCGGCGCTGGCTCGACATCATGGAGCGCTACGTCGAGCATATCCGCAAGACTTTCGGCCGCGATGCGGGCCAGAAGCGCGGCTATTGCGGCCATCCGGAGATCGAGCTCGCCCTGATGAAGCTCTATCGCCTCACCGGCGACCGGAAGCACCTCGATCTCGCGGCCTATTTCATCAACGAGCGCGGCCAGCAGCCGCCGCACTACTACGACGTCGAAAAGGCCGAGCGCGAACGCCGTGGCATCCCCGAGCAACGCTTCGTCTATCCCAATTACGAATACAACCAGTCGCACAAGCCGGTGCGCGAGCAGGACAAGGTCGTCGGTCATGCCGTGCGCGCCATGTACCTCTACACCGCCATGGCCGACCTGGCCTTCGAGACCGGCGATCCGGCGCTGAAGCGAACGCTGGAAACGCTGTGGAAGGACGTGATGGACACCAAGATGTACATCACCGCCGGCCTTGGGCCGTCAGCCCACAACGAGGGCTTCACGCATGATTTCGACCTGCCCAACCAGACTGCCTACGCCGAGACCTGTGCCTCGGTGGCGCTGATCTTCTGGGCGCAGCGCATGCTGCATCTCGAGCTCGACGGCCGCTACGCCGACATCCTCGAGACCGCGCTGTACAACGGCGCGCTGAGCGGACTCGGCCGCGACGGCACGCACTACTTCTACGCCAATCCGCTCGAGAGCAACGGCTCGGCGGAGCGCTGGGAGTGGCACACCTGCCCGTGCTGCACCATGAATGTGAGCCGGCTCGTGGCGTCGGTCGGCGGCTATTTCGTCTCGACCGCTCCCGATGGAGTGGCATTCCATCTGTATGGCGGCATGTCGACGAGCGTGGCTGTCGGGGGCACCAAGGTGCAGCTGCGCGAAACGTCGAACTACCCATGGGCAGGCAACATCGCGATCGCGATCGATCCCGAGGCGCCGGCCGCCTTCGACGTCAAGCTGCGCATCCCCGGCTGGTGCAGCGGCTGGTCGCTCAAGGTCAATGGCGAGACCATCACCCTCAAACCGGAGAATGGCTACGTGACCGTCCACCGGACCTGGAGCAAGGGCGACCGCATTGCGCTCGAGCTGCCGATGCCACCCGAGCGCGTCTATGCCAACCCGGCAGTGATCATGGACGCCGGCCGGGTGGCGCTGAAGCGCGGTCCGCTGGTCTATTGCGTCGAGGAGGCCGACAATCCGGGCGGCTTCGTGCAGCGCCTCAAGATCGGACGCGACGCCGACCTGGTCACGTCGACGCGTGCTGATCTGTTCGACGGCATCGTCACGCTCAGCGCCAAGGGCACCGCCATCAAGCCCGACGACTGGACCAGCCTCTACCGCAATCGTCGCGCCGGGGAAGAGCCGGCGACGCTGACGGCAATCCCTTACTATCTGTGGGCCAATCGCGGCAGCGGCTCCATGATGGTGTGGGTCCCCGAGGCCTGAATCAAGTCGGCCGGCGCTGGCAACGGCCGGCGCCGCGCGATGCTCGACCGGGCCGCGTCAGCCCCGGTTCAGTGGCCGACGAGCACGGCCACCATGACGAATATCCAGGCAATCACGACGCAGACAACAAACCAACGCAGCTCCGTCGAGACCCGGGAACGGCCTCGACGAACGGCGACTGGCGCAAATCCATCGCGTGTACGAACGACTGGTTTCACGCTTTCCCCCAGAATGCGCAACCCGAGGATATGAACCCCAAAAAGGCGTGTCGATCCAGTGAATTGATTCGGACCGTCTCCAAATCAGCGCTGATGGCTGCCGCCCCTCGCGTCGGAACCGGCTATACTCGGGCGGCGACTCCAGCCAAGCACCGGACATGACCAAACCTTACGCCATCGACCAGCTGATCTCGGCCAAGGCCATTGCCGCCCGCGTCGAGGCCCTCGCGCGCGAGATTTCCGAGCACTACCGCGGCACCGACAAGCTGGTGGTGATCGGGCTCCTGCGCGGCTCCTTCATCTTCATTGCCGACCTCGTGCGCGAGCTCGATCTGCCGGTCGAGGTCGATTTCCTCGAGGTCTCGTCCTACGGCAATGCCACGGAGTCGAGCCGCGAGGTGCGCATCCTCAAGGACCTGCGGGGCGAGATCGAAGGCCGCGACCTGCTGGTGGTGGAAGATATCGTCGACACCGGCCGCACGCTGCGCCACGTCCTCGACATCCTCGCGACACGCCACCCGCGGCGCATCGAGGTCTGCGCCCTGCTCGACAAACCGTCACGCCGCGAGGTCGATGTGAAGGCGCGCTGGATCGGGTTCGAGATCCCCGACAAGTTCGTCGTCGGCTACGGCATCGACTACGCCCAGCGCAACCGCAACCTGCCGCATATCGGCGCCGTCCGCTTCGAGAGCTGACGAAAAACAGGGCGAGCGGAAGCGTCCGCCGGCCCGTCCGGCGCTGTCAAAGAGCTGGCCGCTGGTATTTGTAGCGGCCTCGGCGGGACTAGGGTCCAAGCCGGTAGTCGGCAACTTATGGGACCTTCGTCCCGCCGACGCGTTGGGGTGGATTCAGGCATACGCCGCGTGGAGGGCGGTGGAACTGTGCCA
>JBQCIY010000107.1:0-4121 GCA_051953275.1 Devosia sp.
GTCGAGCGCCGCCCGATAGGCGGTCACCGCGTCCTGCATCGTGTCCATGTCGGCCGCGGATTGGCCGAGCTCGGTCTTGAGGTCGGCGATCGAGGTTTCGATCCTTGCTTTCGTCAGCGGGCTGATCGAGGCAACCTGCTCTGCGGCGTGATAGGCCTCGATCGAGGCCGCGAAGGCACCCTGGTCGTTCCGGTGCACCGCTAGCTCGGCGAGTGCGTTGCCCTGCCGCCATTTGTAGGTGACCGCTGTCTCGGGGTCCCACTTGGCCACCTGCTCGTAGGCTTTGCCCCACATCTCGGCCGCGGTTGAGAAATCGAAGTTGAGGTCCGCGGCCTGCGCGTGCGCGTTGAAGGTATCGCCCAGCTCGAGGCGCGATGCCTTGAGGTCGGCTTCGGTCTGGTCGAGGTTCTTTGACAGCTCGTCCGCGCGCGCCGAGGCCTCCGCGCGGTACTTGAGCGCGAGCTCGAGCGCCCCCTGCCCCTGCGCTTCGTCGGCGAGGGCCGCAAGCCGCTTGAGCTCCGGATCGGTGACCGCCGCGTCCGGCCGTTCGGCCATGAAGTCCTTGAGCTTGTGTGCCCCCTCGAGCAGCTGCCTTTCGAGCTCGCCCTGGTTCGAGGTGTCGACGCCGAGCACCTTCAGCATGCCGTAGAGCGCGTCGAGCGGCACACCCTGTTCGGTGGCGACAGTTTCGATGTAGCGCTGCGTATCCTGCGGCTGCTGCGCGATGGTCAGCAGCAACTGCCGCCGGCTCTGGAGGATATCGCCCTCGTCGCCGGCCGGCTGCGGGGCCGGCGCGCCGAAACTCAGCACGCGCCGCAGCGACGAGTTGGTCCACGGCAGTTGCCGCGCCTTGGTCTTGAGATAGACCTCCTCGCTGACGAGGGTCATGAGGTCGCCCACCGAATAGCCGCCGGCGGCGAAATGCTCGAGCAGAGCCGCCGCATAGGGCGAGTTGCCGCCCGGCTCGCCATCCATGGCCGGTTGCCCCGGCGAGGCCGCAAAGCCGATCACCATGCCGAGGCTGTCGGGCCGCGCAGCGGCGGTTGCGACCGGCGTCGGCCCGCGCATCGCCTCGAGCCCGGCGGGCGCCACACTGACCGCCTGCGTCGATCCCGGCAACACCACGAGTTGCCCGGCGGGAAACGAGTTGGTGCGGCAGGCATCGAGCAGCGCGATGGTGACTGGAACGGTCTTCGCCAACCGCTCGAGCATGTCGCTCACTGGAACGAGGCTCTGCCCGGCGGTTTCGGGCGAGCTCAAATCTGCATCGACCGGGACGAGGAAGTCCGAGCCGCCGGCCTCGATGCCGTGGCCGGAGTAGTAGACCAGGGCGACGTCGGCGCCCTTGGCCTCATCGATGAAATCGTCGATCTCCTGCCGGAGCTTTCGGGCATCGCCGTTGATCAGCCGATCGACCGAAAAACCCAGGCTGTCGAGCATGTCGTCCATGGCGCGGGCGTCGCGCCTGGGATTGTCGAGCTTTTGCAGGCCGGCATAGTCGCTCTCGCCAATCACCAGCGCCACGCCCTTGAGCGGCCTGGTCTCATCGGCGTGCGCGATAGCCGGCAGGCTGGCAAAAGCCGGCGCCAGCAACAGCGCCCTCACCCACGGCGTGACCCCGATGCGCATCTGGCCATCCCCAATGCCGGCGCCCCTTCGCTTGGACGCCGGCCGATCATGCCATCTTGGGGCGTGACGGCTGAGCGGAAAATGAACGTTCGAAGGGTTGCCGGAGACTGACCACAGTCGCCGCAGGATTATCAAATGATAGTAGGGACTTAGTAGGATGTGCCGGGTTAGCGTGCCGGCAGCGTCATTGGTGAATTCGTCTGGGGGCCGGCAGCATGCCGGAACGGGATGAGGAATTTTGGCGCCTTTGCCACGATCGGCGGCCTGATGCTGTGCTGTACCGCGACGTTGGCGGATGATTGGACGGCCGTGCAATTGCGTGGCCAGGTCCTGCAACTGGTCGACCATCAGTGGCAACCGCTGCAGCGCGGCATGGTGGTCCCCGATGCCCGTGTCGTCCGGACGCTCGGTTCGGCGCATGTGACGTTCACGCGCGGCCGCGAGAGCCTCGATCTGGGGCCCGACACGCAGATCCAAATTCACGATCGCGGCACGGCAGAACGGCCGAACACGGTGGTGAAGCAGTATTTCGGCACCGTCGCGGTCGATGCCCAGGTCGAGAACGTGCAGCATTTCGCCGTGCAGACGTCGTTCCTCGCAGCGGTGGTCAAGGGCACGCATTTCACCGTTAAGGCGGACAAGAGCGGCGCCGCGGTCAGCGTGCAGCGCGGCCATGTCGCGGTCGAGGATCCGCACAACCATAGCCACGTCACCATCACCGTCGGCCAGTCGGCGACGGTCGATGTGGCGACCCACGAGACCATCGCCGTGTCAGGGGCCGGCACGCTGCCCGCCGTCTTGGGGCCAGGCGCGGCGCCGGGGGACGCCATCGCCACCTACGAGTCGCTCGAAGCCGCCGCCAAGGCCGCTGAGGCGGAGGCCAGGCTGCTCAAGACGCCGGAGGCGAAAGCCGAAGCGGCGGCCGCCAAGAAGGCAGCCGACGCCGCCAAGAAAGCTGCCGACCAGGAAATCAAGGCCGAAAAGAAAGCGAGCGACGACGCCAAGAAGGCAGCCGACCAGGCGGCGAAAGCCGGTGACCAGACGGGCGACGGCGGTGCCAGCCCGCCGGACAAGGCCGCTCCGCCCCCGCCCAAACCCACGCCTCCGCCGCCTCCACCCAAGTCGCTGCCGCCACCCCCGCCGCCCAAGCCGCCCAAATAAGGCCGGCCGCCAGGCAGCTTCGACCCGACGGTTGAGTGCGTCGTAGAGATCTTGGCGACCGCCCGCGCTGGCGGTCGTCCCCACTATCCCCAGCACGGCCCGAAATTTTCTGCTTGACGGGATTCGGTGCAAACGAGGGGCACGAGATGTCGTGGCTGCCCTCGCCTTCACCCACTACATCAGCGTAAAAATTTGCCTCGATTTGGAGCGGATTTAGCGGCGGAACTGCGTGCCGTTTTTGAGCGGGATCGCGACTTTTCCCACCCCCGATTCGGGCGTTTTTGAACGCCCGTTCCGGGGTTTTCGGTTGTCCCCGCTATTCACAATCCCTATACTAAATGTAGCGAAAATGGCCTGGCGAAACACAAGCTATGGTCGTTTCCGTCGGTTTGACCCGTTGACGGGTTTTCTGAATCGGACCACACATTTTGATGCTGCGCGGGCCGCGTTTTTGAGCCCCGCACACTCAAGTCCTTGAAGGCGAAATCGGCGCTTAGTCCGAGGATCCTTGAAGGCACGGGGCAAGGCCGATCCGTGGCGACGGAGAGGCTCAGTGAAAGCGTCAAATGTGGCGGATGCCGTGGCGGCGGCAGCAGGGCGTTTGTGCCCGCGAATAGAAGGTTTGGGACTATGCACATCGAACGTCGGTACACCGAAGCCAACAAGGGCGCCTATGCGGGGATCGAATTCCGCGCGGCGACCAGCGAGATCCGCAATCCGGACGGCTCGGTGGTGTTCAAGCTCGAGGGCATGAACGTGCCGGCGACGTGGTCGCAGGTCGCCGCCGACATCCTGGCGCAGAAGTATTTCCGCAAGGCCGGTGTCGCCAAAAAGCTCAGACGCGTCGAGGAGAACGACGTCCCATCCTGGCTGTGGCGCTCCGTCCCCGACGAGAAGGCGCTGAAGGCCCTGCCCGAAGCCGAGCGCTATGGCAGCGAGACCGACAGTCGCCAGGTGTTCGACCGGCTGGCCGGCACGTGGACCTACTGGGGCTGGAAGGGCAAGTACTTCGCGACCGAAGAGGACGCCCGCGCCTTCTTCGACGAGTTGCGCTACATGCTGGCGACGCAGAAGGTCGCGCCCAACTCGCCGCAGTGGTTCAACACAGGCCTCCACTGGGCCTACGGCATCGACGGTCCCGGCCAGGGGCACTTCTACGTCGATCCGTTCACCCACAAGCTGGTGCAGTCCAAGAGCTCCTACGAGCACCCGCAGCCGCATGCCTGCTTCATCCAGTCGGTGAACGACGACCTCGTCAACGAGGGCGGCATCATGGACCTGTGGGTGCGTGAGGCGCGGCTGTTCAAGTACGGCTCGGGCACCGGCAGCAA
>JBQCIY010000108.1:0-2832 GCA_051953275.1 Devosia sp.
GGCAGCACGCCGAGCAGCGGCGTCTCCGGCAGCGACACGGTCGAGCGGCGGTCGTCGATCAGCATGATGTGGTCGGTCGCAAGCGCGAGTTCGTAGCCGCCGCCGGCGCAGGAGCCGTTCACCGCACTCATGTAGATCTGCCGCGAGTTCTCGCTGGCGTCTTCCATGGCGAGCCGCGTCTCGTTGGTGAACTTGCAGAAGTTCACCTTGTGGCCGTGCGTCGCCTTGCCGAGCATGCGGATATTGGCGCCGGCACAGAAGACGTTGTCCTTGCCGGACTTCAAGACGACGCAGCGCACTTCCGGATGCTCGAAGCGCAGCCGCTGGATCGCGTCGTTGAGCTCGATGTCGACGGCGAGGTCGTAGGAATTGAGCTTGAGTTCGTACTCGGTCGACAGACCGCCGGCCGGATCGACGTCCATGATCAGGGTGGCGATCTCGCCGTCGGTCTCGATGCGCCAGTGGCGATAGCGCGAGGGCTCGGTGCGGAAGTCGATCGTGCTCATTCCCCGATCCCGATCCTTGGGTGTGTCCTGCCGGACGGACCTGCTTCGAGGCCCTATGCATTATTATGCAGATGACCTACCACCGGGCCACTGAGCCGGCAACGGCAAAACGCCGGACGCGCACAAAAGTCCCACGAAACGTGTTGCTTTCGCGTCGGCGAACGGTCATAGTGCTTGGAAATATAGTGCACATGACGATGACCAACCCGCTCTCAGTTCCCGGCCTGCGCGACTCCGAGGCCTACCTGGCCAAGCTCGGCGAGCGCGTGCGCCTGCTCCGCAGCCAGCGCGGCATGACGCGCAAGGCGCTGTCCGCGCACGCGAAAGTGTCGGAGCGCTATCTCGCCCAGCTCGAGGCCGGCAAGGGCAACGGCTCGATCGTGCTGCTGCGCCGCGTCGCCCGCGCCATCGGAACCTCGGTCGCGGAACTCGTGCGCGAGGGACCGGAGCCGGCGATCGAGCTCACGCTGCTCACGCAATATCTCGAGCGCCTGCCGCCCGAGACGCTCGCCGAGGTGCGCGCGCTCGTCACCGAGCGGTTCCGTTCGCCGGCGGAAGCCGACCGCTCGCGCCGCATCGCGCTGATCGGGCTGCGCGGCGGTGGCAAATCGACGCTCGGCCCCCTCGCCGCCGAGGCGCTCGGCGTGCCCTTCATCGAGCTCGACCGCGAGATCGAGCGCCGCGCCGGCGCGTCCCTCTCCGAGATCTTCGACATGTTCGGCCAGCAGACCTTCCGCCGCGCCGAACGCGAGGCGCTGGAAGAAGTGCTCTCCAAGCACCCGCAATTCGTCATGGCGACGTCCGGCTCGATCGTCACCGAGGCCGCGACCCTGGAGCGTCTGCTCTCCTCCTGCCTGACGGTCTGGGTGAAGGCGGAACCTGCCGAGCACATGCAGCGCGTCCTGAGCCAGGGCGACATGCGGCCGATGGCCGGCTCCCCCCGCGCCATGGCCGACCTCCTGTCAATTCTCGACAGCCGCAAGCCGCTCTACGCCAAGGCCGATATTACCGTCACGACCACCGGCAAGACCCCGGCCGAGGTTGCAGCCGACCTGTTGCGCGCGGTCGCGGTTCCCGATAATCGCATCTCGCGCCGTTCGGCGTGAGCCATCCCTGAATTTCCGAGAAGGAGCCGGCGGCCAGCCGGGCAAGGCATGAGCGAGACGATCAAGACCGACGTTGTCATCATCGGCGCCGGCCCCGGCGGCCTCTTCGCGGTATTCGAACTCGGCCTCCTCGACATCAAGGCGCACCTCATCGACATCCTCGACAAGGTCGGCGGCCAGTGCGCCGAGCTCTATCCGGAGAAGCCGATCTACGACATCCCCGGCATTCCGAGGGTCACCGGCCACGGCCTGACCGAAGCGCTGATGGAGCAGATCAAGCCGTTCAACCCCACGTTCCATCTCGGCGAAATGGTGCTGAAGGTCGAGAAGCTCGGCGACGCCACGTTCCGCGTCGCGACCGACGGCGGCAAGACTTTCGAATGCAAGTGCGTCGTGATCGCGGCCGGCGGCGGCTCGTTCCAGCCAAAGCGCCCGCCGATCGCCGGCATCGAGCCCTACGAAGAGAAGTCGGTGCACTACGCCGTGCGCAAGATGGAAGCCTTCCGCGGCAAGAACCTGCTGGTCGTCGGCGGCGGCGACAGCGCGCTCGACTGGACGCTCAATCTTCAGCCGATCGCCAAGCGACTGACGCTCGTGCACCGGCGCGACGAATTCCGCGGCGCGCCCGACAGCGTCAACAAGATGCGGGCGCTGGTGGCTTCCGGCGACATGGACCTGAAGATCGGACAGGTGACCGAGCTGGAAGGCTCGGACGGCCAGCTCGTCGCTGCCACCGTCAAGGGCAAGGATACGAGCGACCGCATCGCCTGCGACGCCATGCTCCCCTTCTTCGGCCTGACCATGAAGCTCGGTCCGGTCGCCGAATGGGGAATCAAGATGGAAGACGAGCTGATCCCCGTCGACACTGCGGCGTTCGAGACCAACATCCCCGGCATCTTCGCCATCGGCGACATCAACACCTATGCCGGCAAGCTGAAGCTCATCCTGTCCGGCTTCCACGAAGGCGCGCTGATGGCGCAGAAGGTCTACCACTACGTCTATCCGGACAAGCGCCTGGTGTTCCAGTACACGACCTCGTCGACCAATTTGCAGAAGAAGCTCGGCGTGGCGTGAGTTTGCTTATCCCTCCCCTGAAAGGGGAGGGTCCGGCGCGTAGCGCCGGGGGTGGGGTCACGTCGAAATTGAGAAGGGGGGGCCCCCCCCCCCCCCACCCGCCCCCCCCCCCCCCCCCCCGGGGGGGGGGGAATCAGAAACAATAA
>JBQCIY010000109.1:0-3796 GCA_051953275.1 Devosia sp.
GCGCGGCCATAGCCGCCGGTCGCGAGCACCGTGAGCTTGGCGCGAAACCGGTGCAGGGTGCCGTCGTCGAGTTTCCAGGCAATGATGCCCTGGCATGCGCCGTCGTCGCCCATCAGCAGGTCGATGGCGAAATATTCGACGAAGAACTGCGCGTTGTGCCTGAGCGATTGGCCGTAGAGGGTGTGGAGGATGGCGTGGCCGGTACGGTCGGCGGCGGCGCAGGTCCGCTGCACCGGCGGCCCTTCGCCGAACTCGGTCATGTGCCCGCCGAACGGCCGCTGGTAGATCTTGCCCGCATCGGTGCGGCTGAAGGGAACCCCGTAGTGCTCGAGCTCATAGACGGCCGCCGGCGCGTTGCGCGCCAGATACTCCATCGCGTCGTTGTCGCCGAGCCAGTCCGACCCCTTGACGGTGTCGTACATGTGCCACTGCCAGTTGTCGGGCCCCATGTTCTTGAGGCTCGCCGCAATGCCGCCCTGCGCGGCCACGGTATGCGAGCGGGTCGGAAAGACCTTGGTTACGCAGGCGGTGTTGAAGCCCTGCTCGGCCATGCCCAGGGTAGCGCGCAGGCCCGCGCCGCCGGCGCCGACGATCACCACATCGAATTCGTGGTCGATGATCTCGTAGGCAGCCATGCTCAACCCCAGAACAGTATTTTGGCGATCGACAGGATCGTGACCAGCGCCACCAGCACCGCGAAGGTGGTATTGGCGTTGAGCGCCAGGCGGTTGGACTTGTCCTCGTCGATATAGTCTTCGATCACTTCGCGCATGCCGATGCGCATGTGCACGCACACATTGATGATGAGGAGGGCCAGGATCACCGCGATCCCCGGATTGCGCACCGCCTCGATCAGCGTCGCCCGGTCGGCGCCGGCGAGTCGCACCACGAACCACACGAAGAACACCAAAAAGGCGACGTTGAAGGCGCCGGTCAGCCGCTGCAGGAAGAACAGCCGGGTCGCGCGCTTGCCCGAGCCGTAATGCGTTTTGGGATTGGAGAGGGTCGCCTTGTCGATCATTTGAACCACACAAACAGCGCCCAGGCGCCCAGTGTCAGCAGGATCGACAGGACGAACTGGATCCGCGTGATGGTTTCCCGCCCCACCGGATCGAGCGCGTGGATCGAATCCCAGATGAAGTGCCGGATGCCGCCCAGCATGTGGTGGAACAGCGCCCAAGTGGCGAGGAAGAACACCACCTGTACCAGCCAGAACCCGTAGATCGCGTTGACGAGGCCGAACGGCCCGTCGCCGAGCGCCGCGGCGCCCAGCCAGAGCACGATCAGCAGCGTGCCGAAATACATCGCCACGCCGGTACCGCGATGGATGATGGAATTGGCCATCGTCAGCGTGAAGCGGTAAATCGAAAGATGTGGGGAGAGGGGCCGGGAACGGGCTGCCATGGACGTCTCGAAGGCACGAGACTGCGTAGAGCCCCTGCCGCAGATTGGAAGTGTCCGAGACTTCTACTCGCCGACCTTGCCAAGGTCAAAGCGGAATGCCGGGCCGCCGCCTAGACTTTTTGCGGACGCATCGGCACCGGTTCCTGCCGAAGCGCTTCGAGAATCATGAGCAGGCTCAGGAGCTTGCTGCTGCGCGCAGCGGTTTGAGGCACGCCCAGGGTCGGCGACTTCACGGCGAATCGGTCCATTGCCCGACTCTGCGCCGCCTGGCGTTTGCGGGCCGTGAATCCGTTGTTCAGATTCGGTTCAGCCTGTGCCACAGGAGATGCCGACCCAACCCCGGAGCGCCTGCCCGTGTCCGATTTCGTCCGCCCGATCAAGACCACCACGCTCTCGGATGCCTGGGGCCTGCTGCAACGGCACGAATTCGACCTCCGGCGCCGCAACGGCCAGTGGCAGCACCAGATCCGGGAAACCTATGATCGCGGCGACGGCGCAGCGGTGCTCCTCTGCGACGTGTCGGACACGTCGGTGGTCCTGACCCGGCAATTCCGCTATCCGGCCTATTATCGGGGCGAAACCCCCTTTTTGCTCGAGGTCTGCGCCGGCAAGCTCGACGGCGACGACCCGGAGGCCTGCGCCCGCAAGGAGACGACCGAGGAGACCGGATTTACGGTCGGCCGGCTGCTGAAGGCCTACGACTGCTTCATGAGCCCCGGTTCCGTGACCGAGCGGCTGACCCTTTATGTCGGGTTCGTCGACGGCCGGGCCAGTGGCGATGGCGGCGGGCTGGAGGACGAAGGCGAGGACATCGAGGTGGTCCGCCTGCCCTTCGCCACGGCCTTGGCGATGATCGAGACGGGCGAGATCGCCGACGCCAAGACCATCCTGTTGCTGCAATACGCGGCCCTCAAGGGCCTCTTCGCCTGAGGTCCGGCCCGGATCGGCCCTGCCGATCCATGCCGGTGCTGCGAAGCTCGAGCGGTGCGGCTTCATCTCGCCGCGTTCTTGAGGGCGGTTTAGCCCCCGCCACTCGAACCCACGCTGAAGTCCGCATTCATCTGCGATTCAGCCGGCGGCCAAGCGCCGATGCCGCAGCCGGAAAATCAGCGGTAGTCGACGAGCTTTTTGTCCGGATCGTAGGGCTGGTCGGTCACGACCTTGGTCACCGCCTGCCCGCATTTCATTTTTTTCGCAGCCGCATCATACGCATAGGTCGGTGACCCGTGCAGCACCCACCCCTCGCTCAGGGCCTTGGTGACCTTGTGGCAGAACGAGGAATCATCCTCCCCCGAGAGGAACCGGTAAATCTGCATGGCGTTAAGTGCCTCGCTGCCTTACGCATTTCGCATTGAACCGGGCGCTTCTTACCGCTAATCCGAAGCCATGCACAACTTTCCCCCACGCCTCATCGACGGCTATCGGCACTTCATGGAGGGCCGCTACGCCCGTGAAACCGAACGCTACAAGGAGCTCGCGCGCAGCGGCCAGTCGCCGACCACCATGGTCATCTGCTGCTGCGACAGCCGTGCGGCGCCCGAAACCATTTTCGACGTCGGCCCCGGCGAACTGTTCGTGCTGCGTAATATCGCCAATCTCGTCCCGCCGTTCGAGCCGGGCGCCGGCCAGCACGGCACGTCGGCCGGCATCGAGTACGCGGTCAACGCCATCGGCATTACCGACCTCGTGGTGCTCGGCCATGGCCGCTGCGGCGGCATCCGCTGGGCGCTCGGCCCGCACACGCCGCTGGCCCAGGGCGACTTCATCGGCAAATGGATGGAGATGCTGTCGCCGGTGACCGAGCAGGTCGCGACCTACACGTTCCTTACGCCGACCGAACGGGAAACCGCACTGGAACGGCTTTCGGTCCGCAACTCCATCAAGAACCTGCGGACCTTCCCCTACATCAAGAAGCGGGAAGCCGAGGGCAGGCTCACCCTGCACGGCGCCTGGTTCGACGTCTCGACCGCCGAGCTTTGGGTCACCGACCAGGAGACGGGCGACTTCGTCCGCCCGGATATCGAATCCTGAAGCGTCAGTCCGGTAGAATAGCGTTTCACAGGGCGAGCGGAAGCGTCCGCCGGCCCGTCCGGCGATGTCAAAGACCACTCGGTGCCGCAATCGAGGTGCGGCCGGCGAGGCTCCGAACCCCGGAGCGGGGTCGTCCCGCATGTAACTGAGGCCGGAGCCTCGCCATGCGATCGGGTTTTACCCCGGCCGAACTCGTTACCCGGTTGTCTTGACTGAAGGCCCGGCCCCTGGCGTGTCGCTCCGGCCAATGCCGCCGGAACGCCTCGCCCCGCGCTGCCGGCAAGGGCGGCGCGGACGGAACCGGACCCCGGGTGCAGATTCACACCCGCCGGGCTCGGAACGGCCGGAGGTGGAGGGGGTC
>JBQCIY010000110.1:0-4386 GCA_051953275.1 Devosia sp.
GCGGCGCGGACGGAACCGGACCCCGGGTGCAGATTCACACCCGCCGGGCTCGGAACGGCCGGAGGTGGAGGGGGTCGACACCCCATCCCCCGACCTCCCCCCGCAGACCGTTCGTCGCGACCTCGCAGCGCGAGGGGATGAGGGGAATATACGGGCGGTGAAATGACCGGGCATAAGTTTTTTGAAATGGGGGTGAGAGGGGCGGAAACACTGGGAGTTGGGAAGATGAACGCGTGTCGGTTGGGGACGGCGTGCTGCGGCCCCGCCGAGCGAAAACCTCTCGTTCCGTCATGGCTGGTCTCCGGATCAAGCCCGCGGATGACGGAACCGAGGATATAGCGCAAGCGGCACCCCCCTCCGCCGCCTGACGGCGGTCCCCCTCCCCCGCAAGCGGGAGAGGAGTCCTGACTGCGAGTCCGCGGCGCAAGTGGTGGATGGCGGATTGGCATGGCTAAGCTTAATGGTGAACAAATCATTAGCTCGACCGCGGGACAGCGGCGGGCTGAGGACAGTGCAGGCGTGTGGCTTGCCCGGAACGGAGGCGATGAGGATCGTCGTCGCAGCGATTGCCGTGTTACTGGCCGTCCCGGCGCTTGGGGCGACGCGGGCACATTCGCTGGCGTTCATGCAGGCGGACCTGAACGGCGACGGCCGCATCAGTGCGGCTGAATATGCCAGCTACCTGGCGCATCTGGATTTGGCGGCGCAGTCGTCGCTGGGCAACGACAGCCCGGCGACCGGAGCGCTTGGCAGTGGCGGTTCCGTCCCGGCTGGGGGCACAAGCGCCAGCATCCATGTCGGGCTCAGGGTGACGGCGCATCCCTGATCCGGCGCTACCAGCCGCCGCCTCCACCACCACCGCCGCCGCCGCCGGAGCCGCCGCCACCCGAGAAGCCGGAGCCGGAGGAGGACGAGGGCTGGGCGGCGATCATGGCGGCGCTCATGCCGGTGGCGATCGAGGAGACGGTGTTGGAGAAGCCGTCGGACGAGGCGCTCGACCAGTTGCCGCCGGTGTACCAGAGCGGGCTGTAGACGCCGTTCTGCACGCCGGCGACGGCGTTGCGGGCGAGATCGGCCTCGAAGCGCTGCGACCAGAGCCGTTCGACGCCGAGTGCGATGGCGAAGGGCAGGATGGACTCGAAGCGTGGCACAGTCATAGGCGGCTCGCCCTTGTCGACATAGTTGAGGCGGTTCTTCTCGGCGGTTTCGAGATACATCTTGAAGCCGTCGATCTGGTCCATCAGCTTGCGGCCTGCGACGGTCGGAGCGCGCATCAGGATCGCGAAGACGATCTCGATGACGACGATCGAGACGGCGGCGACGAGGCCGGTGTCGAGCCTGAGGCCCGAGGCGAAGCTTGCGGCGGAGCCGAGGACGTTGACGGCGACGACGGCCACCCAGATGAGGCCGAAGAGACCACCCAAGATGCTGCGGCCACCGCCGCCGCGCAGGCCGGAAACGACGCCGACGATGACGCCGACGACGATCGCAACAACGATCGCGACGACGAGGCTGCCCGGATCGAGCACGTCGAGCCAGACGAGCCCGCCGAGCATCAGCGCCGACAGCAGCACCCCCACCAGCGTATATGGAATGTTGTTCTTGAAGTAGCTCTCGCCGCTCTGCGACTTGATGGTGCTGACCAGCTCGGAGCGCTTGGTGTTGAGCGCCGGCCCGTCGACCTTGTCGATGGTGAAGCTGCCACGCGACTTGACGAAGCCGTAAATGCCGCTCTCGCCGGCCGGCAAATCGGCCGGTGCGGCAGCGTTGGTCGCGGTGACCGTCGTGATCTTGCCCTGCTTGTCGATGGTGAGGAGGCCCTTGACTCCCAGATCGAAGATCGAGGCAGTGAGCGCGGTCCAGCCGTTCTGCCGAAAACCCATGCGCTCGACATAGTGCATGAGCGCGGGCGACAGGCCCTCGGGCGGATGAAACAGCGGGATGATCGGGCCCTTGCGCGGGTCGCGGCCGACGCTGCTCCAGGCGAAGAAATTGTAGAGCAGCACGATGAACACGGCGATCGCCGGGAACACCAAGGCGCGGTGATCGGACAGCCAGTCGCCGGCAGCCGCGAGGCCGGTGGGCTGCACGAGAATGCCCTTGGGGAAGGCGACGCCGACAGTCATGCCCTCGCCCGGTGCGAGCTCGCGCCTGAGGGTGAAGGTTGCGGTGTTACCGCCATTGGCGGTGATGGCGACGGCCTGCTCCTGAGAGCCCGGCGGTCCGGTGTAGCCGACGGTCTTGCTGATCGTCGCGCCCTGCGGCAGCGTCACCGTGGCCGTCGCCGTCATGATCGGGAAGGCCCAGTAGTTGCCGGTGGCGTTCCAGAACAGCTCGTCGTGATCGGCAAAGAACCGGCCCATGCGGGTCATGGTGTAGTGGATCACGTAGGTGTGGGGACCGCTGTCGAGCTCGACGTCGGCGCTGCCGATCCGGATGCGCTTGAAGCCGGAGCCGAGGCCCTCGACGGTGAAATCCTCGGGCTGGCCGTCGCGGGTGACGCCGATGACATCGAGGTTGGAGCGCAGGCGCGACTTGTCGGGATTGACGAGCTCGGTGGGGATATCGCGGTAGATGCCATGGCGGATCTGGTCGCCCTCGGCGTTGACGGCGATGGTCTCGGTGACGTCGACGGTGCCATTGGCGGCGAGGACGACGGCGGAGTCGAAGGAACGGATTTCTTCGCGGGCGAACGCGGGGGCGGCGACGACGAGCACCACGATCGCAAGGAGGGCGGCAGCCCACTTCGTCATTCCCGCGAAAGCGGGAACCCAGGACGAGCTCGAACGAGTGATCTGACCCATGGCTGTGCTCCGTGGCGGCGCCGCACTGGGTTCCCGCTTTCGCGGGAATGACGCAGCGGATAACCGCAACAATAGTGGCGTTCTAGAACTTGACCTGGGGGACGGCGCGGTCGGCGGCGTTGTCGATCTCGAAGAACTGCACCTTCTGGAAATGGAACAGGTTGGCGAAGAGGTTCGAGGGGAAGGATTCGATCGACGTGTTCAGGTCGCGGGCGGTGCCGTTGTAGTAGCGGCGGGCCATCTGCAGCTCGTTCTCGGTGTTGGCAAGCTCGGCCTGGAACTGCTGGAAGTTCTGCGACGCCTTGAGATCGGGATAGGCCTCGGCGACGGCGAAGAATTTTCCCAGCGCCTGCGAGAGGGCGCCTTCGGCGGCGGCGCGCTGCTCGGGCGTACCGTTGCCGGCGGCGACGGCGCCGGCGCGGGCGTTGGTGACCGCCTCTAGGGTCTCGCGCTCGTGCGCCATGTAGCCTTTGACCGATTCCAGCAGGTTCGGGATGAGGTCGGCGCGGCGCTTGAGCTGCACATCGATGCCAGACCAGCCCTCCTGGGCGAGCTGCCGCTGGCGGACGAGGTTGTTGTAGGCAAGGACGGCGTAGCCGATGACGACCACGACGATGACGAGAATGATCCAGCCGATCATATGAGCCCTCCATCAGGCGCGCCCCTCGCGCGCCAAGCGGTGCCGGACTGTGGCACCGGCAGATGGGGGCTGCAACTGACGGAGGCCGGCTGAATACCCGATGAACACAGGCCTTTCGGGCCGAAAAGCGGGCCGGGCCGGGGACCGGAATCCGTGAGCCGGAATTCGGTTCACAGCCGGCCGAAACTGAAATTCGGTTTATTTCTGCGGTCGCCGCAGATTAGCCAGTTTCAAGTTATGCCGGTGCTATGCGCCGCCGCCCGCCGTCTGCAGCCACGCGGCGCCGCAGGCTTTGGCCAGCTCGCGGATGCGCAGGATGTAGCTCTGGCGCTCGGTGACGGAGATGACGCCGCGGGCGTCGAGCATGTTGAAGTTGTGCGAGGCCTTGATGACCTGCTCGTAGGCCGGCAGCGCCAGGGCGTGATGGCCGCCGGGCGCGGCGCCCTCCCCTTTTTCTAGCAGCGCCTTGCACTCGTCCTCGGCGTCCTTGAAATGGCGGAACAGCATGTCGGTGTCGGCGGCTTCGAAATTATAACGCGACTGCTCCTGCTCGTTCTGCAGGAAGACATCGCCGTAGCTGACGCGGTCATTGCCGCCGCCGTTGAAGTTGAGGTCGTACACGTTCTCGACGCCCTGGACGTACATCGCGAGGCGCTCGAGGCCGTAGGTGATCTCGCCCGGCACCGGCTTGCACTCGAAGCCGGCGACCTGCTGGAAGTAGGTGAACTGGCTGACTTCCATGCCGTCGCACCAGCACTCCCAGCCGAGTCCCCAGGCGCCGAGCGTCGGGCTCTCCCAGTCGTCCTCGACGAAGCGGATGTCGTGCAGGGAGCTGTCGAGGCCGATCTCGGCGAGCGATTGCAGGTAGAGCTCCTGGATGTCGTCGGGCGACGGCTTCAGGATCACCTGGAACTGGTAGTAGTGCTGCAGGCGATTGGGGTT
>JBQCIY010000111.1:0-36932 GCA_051953275.1 Devosia sp.
GTCGAACGGCGATGGCGACAAGGCCTGGATCGAGATCGACCTGGGCAAGCCCTACGCGCTGACTGCCATCGGCCTTAGGACCCGGACCATGGGCGCCAGCGCCCAAATACAGAGCTTCCAGCTCGTCGCCGACGGCAAGCAGACCTTCGGCCCCTTCACGCTGCCCGATGCGACCGCACCGTATTACTTCCCGGTCGACACGACGGCGCGCACACTCCGCTTCGAGGTAGTGAAATCGAGCGGCGGCAATACCGGCGCTGCCGAGATCGACGTGTTCGCGAAGTAGCCGCCCGCTCCAACCACTCCGAGAGAATTGCAGGGACAGCGCCGAACAGCGCGACCGACTGGTCGTGCCGCGGCAGGCACCTATAAGGACACTCTCGCGCCTGCCTCTCCCTGACCGGAAGTTGGCCGACGGCTATAAGTTAGTTGACCAACTAAGGGTCGGAAGATGACCGGGACGTTGCAGAGGAATACATCGCGCGAAGTGCGGCCGCCGCGTGTGCCGCCGCCGCGGACGCGCGCGATCCTTGGCACTGCAAGGACTCCCTTCGTCGGCGCCCATCGGGCGCTCGGACGGACCGATAGCGCTACCCTGGCTCTCCAGCTCATGGCCTCGCTCCAGGGCGTTTCCCTGCTGGCGCAAAGCTTCCGCGACCCGGGCCTGATCGAGACCGAGGCGGCACGGCTCACGGATTGGCTGGCGGCACTACAGGGCTCAAAACGTCGGCCGCAGGGCGAACCCTGCGGCCAGAAAATCCTGTCGATGCGCCGAGCTTACGATTGCGGAGCTTGTCCGGCAGCCGGTTGCGTGGCGGCGGTGCCCCGGGCCGCTTCGAGGGTACGCCGGCGGGCGCGGAAGTCGGACCATTGCTGGTCGACGATCACACCGATGAGGATGACGCCGCCCATGACCGCGAAGTTGAGCGACGACGGGATACCGAGCAGAACCACGAGATTCTGCAGCTCCTGCAGCAGCACCACGCCGAGCAGGCAGCCGATGATCGAGCCTTCGCCGCCGCGCAGCGAGAAACCGCCCAAAACCGCTGCAGCGATAGCGTAGAGCTCGTAGAAGTTGCCATGCGATCCCGGCGAGATCGACCGCGTATACATGGCAAAATAGACCGCCGAAATCACGGTCAGCACCTGGCAGATGACGTAGGCGGCGACGATGATGATCCCCGTCTTGATGCCGGAGTAACGCGCCGCGTCTTCGTTTTTGCCGACCGCGTAGAGATAGCGGCCAAACACCGAGCGGTGCAATACGACCCACATGATGATTGCGAGGATGACCAGCGCGATAAACGAGTTGGGAATACCCCAGCTCCGGCCTGCGGTGATGAACTCGAGATCGGGAAAATTCTGGCCGAACCCGAAACCGGCGGTGGAATCCTGCGTATAGAAGCGTGCGATGCCGCGATAGAACAGCAGTCCACAAAGTGTGACGATGAACGGCTGCAGCTTGAGCCAGGTGATCAGCAACCCGTGGAACAGGCCGATCAGCACGCCGAGTACCAGCATCATGGCGACGGCGGCCGGCCACGGAATGCCCTGGTTGGCGATGAAATCGACGAACAGCACGCCGATCAGCGCGATCATCGAGCCGACCGACAGCTCGATGCCGCTGGTAATGATGACGAACGCTTCGCCGAGCGCCGAAATGCCGAACATGCCCACGAGGTTGGCGGTGTTGGCGATGTTGATCGGCAGCAGGAAGCGCGGGTTGTTCGCCGCGACGATGGCGCCCACCACGATGATCAGGATGAGAAGGCCGAGATCCTTCTTGGTCATGCCGCTTCCCCCTGTTGCAACGGCTTGCCCACGGCGAGCTGCAGCACGTTTTCTTCGCTGAACTGCTCCGGATTCAGCGTCCCCGAAATCCGGCCCTCATGCATCACTGCAATGCGGTCGGACACCCCGATCACCTCTTCCATGTCCGAAGAGATCATCATCACGGCGACCCCGGTATCGGCAAGGCCGCGCATGAGCTTGTAGATTTCCGCTTTGGCGCCGATATCGATGCCACGCGTCGGTTCGTCGAAAATCATGACCTTGGGCGACATGGCGAGCCACTTGGCCAGAACGACCTTCTGCTGATTGCCGCCGGACAGCGTCGCCGCCTTGGTCGAGACCTGCGGCGCCTTGATGCCGAGATTGCGCCGTTGCGTTTCAGCCGTCTTGTCTTCGGCCCCTGGACTGACCATGAAGTTGCGCGCGTATCTGGGCAGATCGGGCAGCGAAATATTGTGACTGATCGCCAGGTCGAGCAGGAGGCCGGCCCCCTTGCGGTCTTCCGGCACGAGGAAGAGTCCGCTCTGCACCGCCTGTGATGTGTGGCGCGGACTGAAGGCGGCGCCGCCCAGTTCCAAGCGGCCGCCATAGATGCGATCGACACCGAACAGGGCCCGCGCCAACTCGGTGCGACCTGAGCCGACGAGGCCGGCGATGCCGAGAATCTCGCCGCTGCGCAGCTCGAGGTTGACCCGCTTGGTCGGATAGGTCGAGGTCTGGACGTCGATCACCTTGAGCGCCACCTCGCCCGGCGGCCGGGCCGGCGGGGCGGTCTGCACCTTGAGGTCACGGCCGATCATCAGCTTGACCATGCGATCGTGGCTTATCTCTGCCCGGTCGAGGGTGCCGGCGAGCTTGCCGTCGCGCAGCACCACGACGCGGTCGGCGACCGCTTCGATTTCGTGCAGGCGATGCGAAATGAAAATGACCGAGATGCCCTGGGACTTGAGCCCCCGGATGACCTCGAGGAGCCTTTCGGTCTCTGAGATGGGCAGGCTCGACGTGGGTTCGTCGAGGATGACGAGGCGCGCGTCGACCGACAGCGCCTTGGCGATTTCGACCATCTGCTGCTGCGCCAGCGACAGGCGCGCTACCGGGGTCGCAGGACCGAAATTGGCGCCGAGGCGCTTGAGGAGCGGGGCCACCATCTCGTGCTGGCGCCGCGTGTCGACGAGCTTGAGGAAGCCCCCGCGCAGCGGCTCGCGGCTCATATAGACGTTGGCCGCGACATCGAGATTGTCGAAGAGGTTGAGTTCCTGGTGCACGAAGGCGATACCCGCGCTCATGCTGTCGCCGACGCTGAGACCGGGACGTTCGACGCCATCGATGGTGATGGTGCCCGACTCCGGCGTGATCACGCCGCCGAGAATCTTCATCAGCGTGGACTTGCCGGCGCCGTTCTCGCCGACGAGGCCAATGACCTCGCCCGGGGAGACATTCATCGAGAAGGCGGAGAGCGCGACCACGCCGGGGTAAGCCTTGCGGATGCCCTGCAGGCTCAAGAAGGGCTGGGCAGCGGAGCTTTGCGCGGAAGCGTCGGTCGTCATGGCGATCCAAGGTAGTCTTGACGGACGCGACCGGCAAGCGATGCACGCCGCCGCCCGGCCGGAGAGTCCTTCCCGATCCCTGCGGGACCGGGAAGGAAAATGCCTTACTTGCCCGCCATCGCCTTGAGGTTGGCGGCGTAAGCGTCGATGTCGCCGGCATACAGGATCTTCGTCGGAACGATGATCACGCCGTCGGCAGGGATGCCCGACTTGTCGCCCTTGAGGTAGGCGGCCATCAGCTTGAAGCCCTGGTAGGCCCACTCGAACGGCTGCTGCACGACGGTGCCGGCGATCGAGCCTTCCTTCACACCGCCCAGGGTGATCGGATCGTCGTCGAAGCCGACGACGGTGATCTGGCCGAGCTTGCCGGCATCCTTGAGAGCCTCGTAGATGCGCGGGGTGTTGTAGGAATAGAACCCGACCATGCAATTGATGTCGGGGTTGGCCGCCAGCACGTCGGACACGTTCGCCTTGGCGCGGGTCTGGTCGATGTTGTCGCCCTTGGTATCGACGAGGGTGATGTTGGTGCCGGCGAGACCTTCGGTGAAGCCCTTCTGGCGACCCTTGAAGTTGTCGGCATCGAGCAGGCCCACGAAGCCCATGCACTTGCCGCCGTTCGGCATCGCCTTCTTGGCGATTTCGGCGGCCTGCTTGCCGGCGTCTTCGTTGGACGAGCCGATATAGGCGATGCGCTTGGACTGCGGTGCATCCGAGTCCGTGGTGAAGAGCGCGGTTTCACCCGCGATCTTGTCCAGAACGTCGGTCGCCTTCGGATCGACGGCGGACACCATGATGGCCTTCACGCCGGCGGTGGCGAGGTTGTCCATCAGAGCCTGCTGGACGGCCACCGACGACTGGTCGGGATACTTGAACTCGAGCGTGTAGTCCGGAAGCTCGCCCTGAGCCTTTTTCATACCGGCCTCGGCCGCCTTCCAGAAGTCGGATGCGCCGTTGGCGACGAACGCCATGGTCGGCTTGTCCTGGGCCTGCGCTGAGGCGACACCCATCAGCCCGGCCACCAGAACGGCGGCCAGAGAAATTGCATACTTCATCAATGTCCTCCCTATCGGCCGACGCGGTCGGCCGGATGCTTCTCACCTAGGCAGACCGGCCTCCGCGCCAAACATGCAGCCAGAGCCGTCAACCATTTAATCACACTAATCGAGGCGCCAGAGCGCGTCAACGCATTTGAAACACGGGTATCAGATAATTTATAAATATAAGGTCGACTTCTGAGCTTTCCCGGCACCCCGGCGAGCTGTAAGTAAATATTATCTATGTCAGGCGAGAATGCGCCCTAACTAGGCAAAGAGGGGATTTGCATGCGCGCGCTGGTCGGCTTCTCGTCCATAGCCCAAAGGCTGCCAACCGTGATTGTAGGGTCCGCATTGATCGTAAGCGCGGCCGTCGGATTTGCCGGATATCAGATAGGTTCCGGCGTCGTGCAGCGCCTGACCCAGGACCGTATCGCCGCCATCGCCACCGAGCGCGCCGAAAAGGTCCAGTTGTTCCTGGACCAACTCTCCGCCAACGTCGTCCAGCTCTCCCGCACCTCGCTCGCCCAGGACGCCGAGCACCAGATGGAGATCAACTGGAGCCAGATCGACAACGCCAGCGCGGCGCTGCGCAAGGCCTATATCGACGACAACCCGAACCCGCCGGGCCAACGCTGGAAACTGTCACTGTCCACGGACCAGGGCAGCCGCATTTACAATTTCTCGCACAATGGCGAACACCCGGGCCTGCTGGCCGAGCTGCAGGCCCGTGGCTACGCCGATCTCTTCATCTTCGATCTCGCCGGCGACCTCGTCTACACGGTCGACAAGAATGACGATTTTGCGACGAACTTCGCCGAGGGCGGTGGCGGCAAGTACGCCGACACTGGCCTGGGCAAGGCGTTCCGCGCCGCCGCGGCCTTCACTGCCCCGGGCAAGGTCGCCTTCTTCGACGACGCCAGCTATGGACCGGCGGGCAATGTGCGCGCCGGCTTTGCCGCCACCACCATCTTCGGCAAGGACGGCAGTCCTGCCGGCGTACTCGCGGTCGAACTGCCACTCGACAAGATCAACGAGACGTTGAGTTCGCGCAATGGCATGGGCCAGACCGGCGAGACCTTCATCGTCGGCAGCGACCGTGTGATGCGCTCGGACTCCTCGTTCAGCGACGGTGACGATTACCTCAAAACGCCGTTCGACTCGCCGGTGCTCGACGCTGCATTCAGCGGCGCCACCGCCCAAGGGACCTACTCGACTTACCGCAACATGCCGATGATCACCACGGCCGTGCCGATCAACTATCTCGGCCAGCGCTGGGCGCTGGTGAGCGTGATGGCGTTGAGCGAGGCGTTGGCGCCCATCAACGACATCCGCAATTCGATGCTGCTGATCGGCAGCGGCCTGCTGGTTGTCATCGCGGGGCTGGGCTTCCTCTTCTCCCGGTCGGTGACCAAACCGATGGGCCGCCTGACCCACACTATGGAGGCTCTCTCCAAAGGCGAACTCGAGACCGAGGTCAAGGATACGAGGCGCAAGGACGAGCTCGGCGCGATGGCCCGGGCGGTCGAGGTGTTCAAGCAGAACGCCATCAAGGTCGGCGAGTTGACCGAAGGGGAACGGGCTGCCTCCAACCAGCGTCGCGTCGAGCGCAGCGCCATGATGCAGCAGTTACAGGCGGCATTCGGCCAGGTGGTGGATGCGGCGATCGCCGGCGACTTCTCACGGCGGGTGCAGGCCAATTTCCCAGATCCGGAACTCAACGCGCTGGCCGGCAGCGTCAACGGCCTCGTCGAAACCGTCGATCGCGGCCTCAGCGAAACTGGAACGGTGCTCTCCGCTCTCGCTCACACCAACCTGAGCCAGCGCGTGACCGGCGACTACACCGGAGCCTTCGCGCGGCTCAAGGATGATACCAACGCCGTGGCCGAACGGTTGACCGACATCGTCGGGCAACTGCGCCGGACATCGCAATCGCTGAAGACGGCAACGCGCGAGCTGCTCTCGGGCGCCAATGACCTCAGCGAGCGCACGAGCCTGCAAGCGGCGACGATCGAAGAGACGTCGGCGACCATGGAAGAGCTGGCGACCACCGTGCAGTCGAACGCCAAGAAGGCGCAGGATGCGAGCACCGCCGCCAATGGTGTAGCCAAGACCGTCGACGAGGGGTCCAAGGTCATGGACAACGCCACCGAGGCGATGGAACGGATCACCACCTCGTCGGCCAAGATCTCCAATATCATCAGCCTGATCGACGATATCGCCTTCCAGACCAACCTGCTGGCGCTTAACGCGTCAGTCGAGGCGGCGCGCGCCGGCGAAGCCGGCAAGGGCTTCGCCGTGGTTGCCGTCGAAGTGCGGCGTCTTGCGCAATCGGCCGCCGAAGCGTCCTCGGAGATCAAGTCGCTGATCGAGCAGGCCGAGGTCGAGGTCAAGGACGGCTCGCGCTTCGTCGCCGACGCGGCGGCCAAGCTCGAGGCGATCCGCAAGGCCGCGGCAATCAGCAACGAGCTGATGGACGGCATCGCGCGCGCCAGCCGCACGCAGGCGAGCTCAATCGAAGAAGTGACGGTCGCGGTGCGGACGCTCGACGAAATGACGCAGCACAATGCATCGCTCGTCGAGGAAACCAACGCCGCGATCGAACAGACGGAAGCGCAGGCCACGGAACTCGACCAGGTGGTCGACATCTTCGTGGTCGACGCGAATACGAACAGAAGGCGCGCCGCATAGACGGCGTCCGGCGAGGCGGGTGGTTCCGGCCGCTCGCGTCGCAGCAATATGACGGGGATGCCAAATGGCACCGCGAGGGGCCAGAACGACCGCGGCGGGGCGCCGCCGGGTAACGATGACGGATATCGCGCGAGAGGCCGGTTGCTCGCAGGCAACGGTCTCCTTCGTGCTGAACCGCGCGCCGGGGATCAAGATTTCGCAGCAGATGCGCGACCGCGTCATCGACGTGGCCCGGACGCTCGGCTATTCCGCAACCAACTTTGCCGATCTCGAACCCGAGCCGGAGCCGGCACCGAGGGTGGGAATCGACACCACAATCGGTTTCGTCGTCGATCAGCTCGCGACCAGTCCCGAGGCGGTGGTCGCCATCGAGGGGGCACGACAGGCGGCATGGATCGCCGGCAACATCGTCCTCGTAGCGCAAACCATGTCTGACGAGGCGATGGAGGCGAAGACCATCAAGGCGCTGGTGGCGCACAACATCTCGGCTCTCGTCTACATGACCATTTTCACCCGCGAGGTCGAGGTGCCCGAAGTGCTGCGGGAGCTGCCGATTCCGGTGGTGCTGCTCAACTGCTTTTCGGCCGACCATGCCTTCCCGGCCGTGATTCCGAGCGAGATCGCCGGCGGGCAGTCGGCGACCGAGCATCTGATCCGCAAGGGCCACACGCGCATCGGCACGATCCTGGGTGAGGCCCACATGTCGGCGGCGCAGGACCGGTTCAAGGGCTATCGGCGGGCGCTGGCGACGGCTGACATCCCGTTCGATCCGGACCTGGTGATGGCTGGTAACTGGTCGGCGAGCGCCGGCTACGAGGCGACGCTGAAGCTGCTGGCGTTGAAGCGGCCGCCCACGGCCATCTTCTGCCAGAACGACCGTATGGCGATCGGTTGTTACGAGGCGCTCAAGGAAGCCGGCCTCAGGATCCCCGAGGACATGTCGGTGGTGGGTTACGACGACGAAGAAATCTCGCGGCATATGCATCCGCGGCTTACGACGTCGATCTTACCGCACCGATCCATGGGCCAATGGGCGGTGGAGCAGCTCGAGCTCGCCCAGTCCCGTCGGCCACGCTACCCGATAACCAAGCTCGAATGCGCGCTGGTCGAGCGGGATTCGGTGGCGCCGCCGCTCCCAGAGCGGGCCCCTCGCGCCCCGGCCTGAAGAAAAAGAGGCGCGCCGAAGCGCGCCTCAGTAGGACACACGGGAGAAGAGTGCCTATTTCGCAATGCAGGTGTCGACGTTGTCCTTCATGCACACGTCGACGCCCGTGAAGATGTTGTCGTCCAGCTTCTTGCCCGCGATCAGGTCAAGCATCGCATCGGGCGCCTTGTAGCCCATTTCGAACGGCCGCTGGCCGACGAGGATGTTCACAAGACCGTCCTTCAGCAACTTGGGCTCGGGATCGATTGTATCGGCCGCGGCGATGACGAACCCGCCAGAGGCAAGCTTGTCCTTGAGCGGGGTGACGAGGTCAGTGTAGGGCTGCGGGGCGCCAAAGAGGGGCCAGCCGCCCATGATGCCGAAGGCGCTGAGGTTCGGGTTCGCAGCGAGGATGTCGGTCATCGCCTGGACGCCCTTGACGCCATCATCATTGATGAACACCGGGCAGCCGGGGACTTCGGTCCAGCCGCCCTGGCCGGTCAGGGCAGTCAGGCCCTTCTGGCCGGTCAAGCCATCACGCATACCCTGCGCCCGGCGTAGAATGTTGTCGGCGGCAGGATTGCCTTCGATGGTGCAGATGGTGCCGCCCTTCGGCATGGCCTGCTTGATGTACTCGCCCAGCTTCTGGCCGAGCAGGTAGTTGTCGGTGCCCAGATAGGTCTTGCGCAGCGCGGCGTCGTCCTTGCTGAGGTCGGCGTCGACCGTCATCACCGGGATCGAGGGATTGCTCGACTTGATGGTCTGCGCGATGAGCTGTGCGTTGGACGGCGAGATGGCGACCGCCGCTGTCGTCGGCTTCGCCAGCAGGTCGGACAGGATCTGCGCTTCGCCGGCTTCATCGGAGGTCGAAGCCGGGCCGGTGTAGAAGCACTCGTACTGCGAATCCTTGTGCTCGGCGTTCCACTTCTCGCAGCCCTGGTGGATGGACTCGAAGAATGGATTGTCGAGCCCCTTCACTACGATCGCCAGCTGCTTTTTGTCTTGTGCGACGGCGGGACCGGCGAACGCCAGCGCAGCCGCAGCGGCCAATAAGACCAATGCCTTCATGATTCCTCCCATTGATTCTTGGGTGAGAACATCTGCGCGCGGTATCCCTCCCGGATGCCGCGCCGTCCTCCCCATGAGGTACGTACATAAATAGTACTTTATATCCACGTCAATGCCGAAAATCATATTTACGGCAACGGGGCGGCGGTTGACCCATGCCGCCTCGCTTGAATAGCCTTCCGGCAGGGAGGAGAATGCTGTTCCGGCGTCAGTCTGAGGACTGCCGCGTGAGGTATCGTTCCCGAATACAGAGTTGACGAAGGGGGATCAGGGGCGTGTCCGTCCTGGAACTGGAGAACGTGTCCAAGCACTTCGGCGCCATCCGGGCGCTGCACGAAGTATCGCTGTCGCTGCAGCCGGGCGAGGTCGTCGGACTCATGGGCGACAACGGTGCGGGCAAGTCGACGCTGGTCAAGATGATCGCCGGCAACTTCCTGCCAAGCACCGGCAGCATGCGCATGGACGGCAAGGAGATCGTACTGCACCGCCCGGTGGATGCGCGCCGTCACGGGATCGAAATCGTGCACCAGGACCTGGCGCTGTGCAATAACCTGACGGCCGCCGCCAACGTGTTCCTCGGACGAGAACTGCGGCGCGGGATGGGGCCGTTCAGCGTCCTGGACTATCAAGCAATGTACCACCGGGCGGGCGAACTGTTCCAGGAGCTCAAGTCGGAAACCCGGCCGCGTGACCTGATCAAGCAGATGTCCGGCGGGCAGCGGCAGGCCGTGGCCATCGCCCGGACGATGCTGAGTCAGGCCAAGATCGTCCTGATGGATGAGCCCACGGCGGCGATTTCGGTCCGGCAGGTGGCTGAAGTGCTCAACCACATCAAGCATCTGCGTGATCAAGGCATCGCCATCGTCCTGATCAGCCACCGCATGCCCGATGTGTTCACCGTCGCCGACCGTGTCATCGTGCTGCGCCGCGGCCGGAAGGTTGCCGACAAGCGCATTGCACAAAGTTCACCCGAAGAAGTCACCGGCCTGATCACCGGTGCGATTGAGCAGGCCTGACCCGATGTCCGTCACACTCGAACAAACCATCGCCAAGCGTCAGCACACCTGGTCGTCCTCCCTGCTGTCGAGCCAGACTTTCTGGGTGCTGGTCGCCATCCTCTGCGCAGGCGTGTTTCTCAGTCTCGAGACAAGCGCGTTCCTGACGCCGCAGAACCTGTTCAACATCACACGCAATTTCACCTTTACGGCGATCATTGCGCTGGGCATGACCTTCGTGATCATCACCGGCGGCATCGATCTGTCCGTCGGCTCGGTGCTCTGTCTGTGCTCGATGGTGATCGCCACCACCATGCATGCCGGCGCCCCGATCGAGGTCGGCATCCTGGCGGCGCTGCTGGCCGGGCTGGCAATCGGGCTGTTCAACGGCGTGCTTGTTGCCTATCTCGGATTTCCGTCCTTCGTGGTGACGCTGGGCATGCTCTCCGCGGCGCGCAGCTTCGCCATGATCGCCTCCAACAATATGACGGTGTTCCAGTTTGGCCCCGATCACGACAAGCTGCTCTATCTCGGCGGCGGGGCGGTCAAACTCCTGGGGCTCACCGTGTCGCTGCCCGTGATCTATACGCTGGTGTTGGCGGCGATCACGGGCTTCATCCTGCGCTGGACCCGCTTCGGGCGCCACGTGTTTGCAATCGGCGGCAACGAGCAGGCGGCAACGCTGGCCGGTATCCCGGTCAAGCCGATCAAGGTCGTCGTCTTCATGATCTCGGCGGGGAGTGCCGCCATTGCCGGCATCGTCGAGACTGGCTGGCTGGGGGCGGTGACCACCAACCTCGGCACCGGCATGGAGCTGCAGGTGATCGCCGCGGCGGTCATCGGTGGAGCGAGCCTGATCGGCGGCGCCGGCACTGCCCTGGGCGCGTTGGCTGGCGCCCTGCTCATTGAGATCGTTCGCAACAGCATGGGCCTTCTCGGAATCAATCCGTTCTGGCAGGGTACCGTTATCGGGTTTGCGATCCTGGTTGCAGTAGCGTTCGAGCGCGTGCGGCAACTGCGGACTAAGGACTAGCCCTTGAAGGATGAGCGTCGGATTTCGGGGTCCCACACCACGCGCGTCGTGAATGACCTCGGGGTCGCTATTGTGTCGGGCCGGCTGGCCCAGGGAGCGTTTCTGCCCGGCGACGTCGAGCTTTTGCGGCAGTTCGGCGTTTCGCGCACGGTGCTGCGCGAAGCGGTAAAGATGCTCTCGGGCAAGGGACTGCTGCAGTCCAAGGCGAGGCGCGGTACCTGGGTCCGCGAGCGGGGTGAGTGGAACCTGTTCGACCCAGACGTGCTGACCTGGCATGCCGCGGTGGGGCTGTCCCCGGAGTTTCTCGAGCATCTTGGCGAGATGCGACTGGCGCTGGAACCGGAAGCGGCAGCTTTGGCCGCTAAGCGCAGGACGCCCGACGAACTGGCGGCGATGCACCTCTATCTCGACCGGATGGGGGCCGCCGGCATCGAGCAGGACGCCTTCGTGCGTGCCGATCTCGGCCTCCATCATGCCATCGCCGCCGCGGCGCGAAATCCCTTCATGCTGTCTGTGGCAACGCTGGTGGAAGTGGCCCTCGTGGCGATGCTCACGATCTCTTCGCCTGTCGAAAGCCGCCGCCGCCTGAATGCGTCGGTCGCAGAACATCGGGCCATGGTTGACGCCATCGAGGCCAAGGATGCCGAGGCGGCACGGGCAGCCATGCGGGTGGTCATCCATACCGGTATTACGCACTCCCGCAAACGATAGGCCTTTGCGTCAGAGCCGCATCGTGTCGCTCTCGCCCTCGACCAAGACGGTCGGCCACACCCGGCGCACAATGCCGGTGGGGTAGATGTCGGCATAGTCCGGCATGGAGGCGAGGAGTGCTTCGCCCAGGGCAATGCCGAGGTCGCGCAACGACTGCTCGTAGCCGGTGAGCGCAGGCGACAGGAATCGGGTCTGCGGGCTGTCGCGACCGATGACGGCGATATCGCGCCCGGGCCGCACATTGGCCTCGTTGAGACCGCGATAAAGCCCGATGCTGATCGACTCGTTGACGAGGATCACTGCGGTCGGGCGGTTCGCCTGGGCGACGATGGCGCGCGCGATGGCATAGCCCCCCGCTTCGCTGGGCTTGGAGCGGAACACCAGCCCCGGCTCGAGCACGAGGCCATGCGCATGCAGCGCCTGCTCCGCCGCGTCGCGGAAGATGTAGCCGAGATTGACCTCATCATCGGGCAGGGTGATCGCGATGCGCCGGTGACCCTGCGCGACAAGCCGGTTCACCGAGCCCGCGGCGATCGTCTCGAAATCGACATCCAGCCACGGCTGGCCGGCATCGGTGGTCGAGCGGCCCAGCGTCACGAACGGCACCTTGCGCTCGGCGAGGAACGTGATGCGCGGGTCGACGCGCTGCGTCGACGAGATGATCAGCCCCTCGGCAATCCCGCGCGACACCATGCGGCGCAGATAGTCATCGGCGTTCTCATCGGAAGAGCAGAGGAGGGCAACGAGATCGAGATGGTGGCGGTTGAGCACCGTCTGCACACCATCGAACACGCTCATGAAGAAGGTGTCGCCCTGGCCGGTGATTTCATGCCCGGTCTGCATCATGAAGCCGATCACGCCGGTACGGCCCCGCCTCAGGCTCCGGCCCGACTGATTTGGCACATAGCCGAGCTCGGCGGCCGCCTCCAGCACACGGCGACGCGTATCTTCATTGACGTCGGGACGATTGTTGAGCGCGCGCGACACCGTGCCGATGGACACGTTGAGGTGTTGCGCCAGTCCCTTGATCCCGATCATCCGTGCCGCCTGCCCCCGACGCACTCCTAAACCACAGCCAGAGAAGATGCCAGTTGACTCGTAAACGTTTTCGGCTAGGCTCGTAAACGTTTACGGGCAACAACTCGGCGGCGACAAGACCGCGAGCGCCCGCTGGAGGAGCTGTGGTGTTCAGAGCCGTTCTCGTGGGCTGCGGTAGTATGGCCAAGGGCTGGCTGCGCGCCTTGAGCGAGGCGCCCGAACTCAGGGACCGGGTGCAGGTCGTCGGTCTGGTCGACCTCGACCTCGCGGCGGCCGAGCGGCTACGCCAGGAGTTCAACCTCGATACCGCTGCGACCGGCACCGATCTCGATCGCATGCTGGGGGCGACCAAGCCCGACTTGTTGTTCGACGTGGTGGTGCCGCAGGCGCGCCACGACGTGGTGACGACCGGCCTCAGACATGGCTGCCACGTGCTGACAGAGAAGCCAATGGCAGCCTCGCTGGACGAGGCTCGCAGCCTCGTCAGCGCTGCAAGGGCGGCCGGCCGCCTCCATGCGGTGGTGCAGAATCGTCGTTTCATCGAGGGTGTCCGCCGTATCCGCGAGACCATCGCGAGCGGCGCGCTCGGTACGCTCACGGCGCTCCATGCCGACTTCTTCATCGGCGCGCACTTTGGCGGCTTCCGCGAACAGATGCAGGATGTACTGCTGCTCGACATGGCCATCCATACGCTCGATGCAGCACGCTTTATGGCCGGCGCCGAGCCACTCGCGGTCTATTGCCATGAAACCAATCCGACCGGCTCTTGGTACGCGCACGGCGCGGCCGCCAACGCCATCTTCGAATTTTCGGGCGACGTCGTCTTCACGTATCGCGGCTCATGGGTGGCCGAAGGCGCCACCACGAGCTGGGAAAGCGCATGGCGCATCATCGGCACGACTGGAACGTTGCTCTGGGATGGTGCCGATGGTTTCGAGGCGCGTGTCGTCACCGAACAAAGCGGTTTCCTCCGGCCGCTCAGGGATGCAGCGGTGCCTCCCCCGCCGCATCCCTCGCAAACACACGGGCATGCCAGCGTCATCGCTGAGTTCCTCGACGCAGTCGAGACCGGGCGGACGCCCGAAACCGCCGGCGCCGACAACATCAAGAGCCTTGCCATGGTGTTTGCCGCCATCGAGAGCGCCCGCACCCGTCAACGTGTCCTCATCGCAGCCTAGGAATCCTGTCCCGTGACCAATCCCGCCAAAGCCATCCGTATCGGCACCATGATCAAGGCCACCGAGGGCAGGGCCGCCGAGAACATCAAGGCGATCGCCGACCTCGGCTTCGAAAGCTTTGAGCCGTTCTTCTGGCAGACCACCAACGGCCAGGATCTGAAGGAGCTCGGCAAGCGCAGCCTCGATGCCATCGGCAATCGCGACATCACGATCTCGACCATCGGCATGTTCGGCAATCCGCTCGAGGACCAGGAGATGGATCGCCAGACCTTGCAGGGCTGGAAGGACTGCATCGACAACGCCAGGCACTTCGGCGCGACCACTGTCGCCGGCTTCACCGGCCGCGTGCGCAACAAACCGCTCACCGACTCGCTCAAGCGCTACAAAGAGGTGTGGTCGGACCTCGCCAGGCGGGCCGCCGACAATGGGGTGAGGATCGCGTTCGAGAATTGCGCCATGGACGGCAACTGGGCGACCGGCGACTGGAACATCGCGCACAACCCGGATGCCTGGGAGCTGATGTTCAACGAAACGCCCGACGACAATGTCGGGCTCGAATGGGAGCCCTGCCACCAGCTCGTTTATCTCATTGACCCGCTGCCGCAGATCCGCAAGTGGGCGCACAAGTTCTTCCACGTGCACGGCAAGGACGCCACGGTGCGCTGGGAGGTCATCAAGGAGCACGGCATCTTCGGCAAGGAGAAGTTCGTGTTCATGCGCACGCCGGGTTTCGGCGACACGAACTGGGTCGACGTGATCTCGGAGCTCAGGCTCGCTGGCTGGTCCGGCTCGATCGACATCGAAGGCTGGCACGATCCGGTCTATCGCGACGCGCTCGAAATGACCGGTCAGGTCCGGGCGCTCAATTACCTCAAGAATGCCCGCGGCGGGGATTACGTCGAGGTCGCATAGGGCAACGATATCCGGTGGCCGGGTCGGTGCGGACCACGCCGGCGCCAGGAGGAACAGCGGTCCGCGAGGAGGAGACCATGACGTCACTATCGAGACTGGCGCTCGTCGCCGCCGCGTCGCTCATGCTCATGAGCAGCACGGCGATGGCTCAGCAGAAGACCTTCAACATCTGGTGGTTCGAAGACCCGACGAGCTCCGAGGGCGTCGCCTGGACCAAAGCGCTCGACGAGTTCAAGTCCAAGCACCCGGATGTGACGGTCAACTTCCAGCAGAAGACCTTCCAGCAGCTCCAGGCCTCGGGCAGCATGATCCTCAATTCGGACCAGGCGCCCGACGTGCTCGAGTACAACAAGGGCAACGCCACCGCCGGCCTGGTCTCGAGTCAGGGGCTGCTGACCAACCTCGATGACTACGTGACCAAGGAAGGCTGGGACAAGATCCTGAACTCGGGCGACCTTGTGCTCAGCAAGTACGATGACAAGGGCATCTACGGCTCGGGCCACGTCTGGGGCATCTCGGTCTATGGCGAGTACGTGTCGTGCTTCTACAACATCGACATGTTCGACAAGGCCGGCCTCAAGGTGCCGACCACGATCGACGAATGGGTCGCCGACATGGATGCCTTCAAGAAGCAAGGCATCACGCCACTCGCTCTGGGCGCCATCGACACCAGCGGCCAGCACCTGCTCGCCTCGCTGGCCTACACCAAGGCGGACGATACGTGGATCCAGAACTATCAGGGCCTGAAGGCGCCGCTCGATGGGGCGCCCTATCTCTATGCCGCGCAGACCCTCACCGACTGGGTGAGCAAGGGTTATATCAGCAAGGACTCGACCGGCATGAAGGATCCCGACGCCGCCCAGCTGTTCATGTCCGGCAAGGCCCCCATGTACGTCTCAGGCACGTGGAACCTTGGCACGTTCGCCTCGACCATCAAGGACTTCAAGTGGGGTCAGTTCGTGATCCCGACGCCGAAATATTCGGTGGGTTCGACTGGCAATCTCTGGGTCGTGCCCAAGGGCGCCAAGAACCCCGACCTGGCGGCCGATTGGATCAGCCTGACGCTCTCGCCGAAATACCAGACCGAGCTCGCCAATGACGGCGGCGTCGCCATCGCGGCCGATCCGGCCACGATCACCAATCCGGTCGGCAAGAATGCCGCCGCGGTGTTCAAGCAGATCTCGGACAAGAACGGCCTCGGCTTCTACCCCGACTGGCCGGTCCCCGGCTACTACGACGTGCTGAACCAGAAGGACACGGGTCTGTTCCAGGGCACGTTGACCCCGGAGCAGTTCGTCGATCAGATCAAGAAGGTCTACGACGACGCGCAGGCGAACCAGTAGCGCCTGAGTTCACGGCGGCCGCGCTTCTGGAGGGGAGCGCGGCCATCCGGCAGCGGAGGGGAATATGGCGGCAGCCCACGGCGCCCTCGCCATACATCGGCGAGGCTACTATCTCTATCTCATCCCCGGTGCGATCGGCTTCCTGCTGATCGTCCTCATCCCGCAGGTCGCCAATTTTGCCCTGAGCTTCACCGCCTGGAAGGGCGTGGGTACCCCGCGCTGGATAGGCTTGCAGAACTACCAGCGGTTGATCACCGACGACCAGTTCTGGGGCTCGATGATCCACACCGTGCTGCTCATCTTCTCGATGACCATCATTCCGGTGCTCATCGGCCTCGTGCTCGCCGCGCTGCTCTTCGACTATGTGCGCGACCAGTGGGGCGAGCGGGTCTCGAGCTTCTTCCGCGCCGGCTTCTACCTGCCGCAGATCCTGCCGGTGACGACCGCAGGCGTGCTGTGGGGCTGGATTCTGAACCCGGTCGGCGTCGCCAACATTGTCCTCAAGGCGATCGGCCTGGGCGTGCTCGCCCAGAACTGGATCGGCGATGCGACTTACGCCATCTGGGCCGTCTCGCTGATGATCGTGTGGATCCAGGTCGGCTATTGTCTCGTCGTGTTCATGGCCGGCCTGTCGCGGATCGACCCGGCGCTCTACGAGGCGGCGCAGCTCGATGGCGCCGGCTGGTGGCAGCGCCTGTTCTCGATCACGGTGCCGATGCTTGCGCCGGAGATCTTCGTTGTCGTGCTGACCACGCTGATCGCCGCGCTCAAGGTGTTCGCCCCAGTCTTCGTGCTGACGGCCGGCGGCCCCGACAATGCGACACTCGTGCCGTCCTACCTGACCTACTACCACTTCTTTACGACGCAACGCGTGGGCTACGCGGCAGCGATAGCCGTCGTGCAAATGGTGCTGACTGTCGTTCTGGCCGTCATCTTCCTGCGCTTCCAGTCGCAGCAACAGGCAACGGAATAGCGCCATGGCGGACGCAACCTTTACCATCGGCGACACGACCACAGCCAAAACCGGGGTCGCGCACTCGAGCAGGAAACGCGGGCCCGGTCGTTGGCTTGTGCTCGCGCTCTTGATCGTGGCTCTTGCCGCCACGCTCTTTCCGTTCTTCCTGACCCTCATCAACGGCATCAAATCGTCGGTTGACTACGCGCAGAACGGCCCTCTCTCCATTCCGACGAGCTTAGACTTCAGTGCCATCGCGAAGTTCTGGAGCATCTCAGACTTCACGATGAAGCTTGTAAACAGCGTCCTGATCAGTGCTGCCGTTGCTGTTTTCGGGGCCGCGCTGAGCCTCTTCAACGCCTATGCCATTGGCATTGGAAAGGTCCGCGGCTCGCGGGTGATCCTTGTGCTCTTGCTGCTCGGCATCATGATCCCGCAGGAGTCGATCGTTTATCCGCTCTACTTCATGGCGAAGGTGAGTGGCCTCTACGACACCCAGCTCTCGGTGATCATTATTTTCACGGTGCTTCAAAGCGCGTTCGGCACGTATCTGCTGTCGTCCGTGCTGAGCAGCTTCCCGCGCGAGATCCTCGAAGCGGCCGAAATTGATGGCGCGAGCCGCTGGCAGGTCCTCTGGCTGGTCCTGGTGCCGGTCCTGCGACCGACACTGATGGTCATCGCGACGTTCTTCTTTATCTGGACGTGGAACGAGTTTCTGATCCCGCTGGTCTTCCTCGTTTCAAACAGTCATCAAACCGTCTCGGTGGCGATGGGGCTGACGCGCGGGCAAAACCTGTTCGATCCGGTGCTGCAGGCGGCGGCCTCGCTGATGGGGATCACGCCGACCATTATCTTCTTTCTGATCTTCCAGCGCACGCTGACCCGCGGCGTCGTGGTCGGCGCGGTGAAATAGGGAACTCAGCGGTTGCCCTGCTCGAGGCGGAGCGGGTAGCGCGTTGGATGGTGGATCGAGCGGGTCGCGTTGATCGGGGTGCCGTCTCGCGAATAGGCGATTTGCTCGACCGTCAGCACCGCAGCCGGCCGCTTGAGGCCAAGGAGCCTTGCCTCGTCAGCGCTCGCGAGGCGCGAGGAAAGCACGGTCTCGCCGCTCTCGGGATGGAGGCCGAAGCGCTGCCGGAGTTCGTCATAGAGGGAGCGGTTGCCGCTCTTCCAGTCGAGCGTGAGCAGGCCAGGGGCCTTGTCGGCCTCCAGCCAGTCTTCGGCAATGGCGACCGGCTCCCCGTCCAGCAGGCGCAGGCGACGCAACTCGATAACCGGCTCGCCGGTGCGGATGTGGAGCGCTGCCGCGAGCCTCTCGTCGGCCGCGATCATCTTGCCGCTGATCAATTGCGCACCGGGTCGCAAGCCGTGACGCAGTGCGGTGGCGGTGAAGCTCCGCAGGAGCTCGAGCTCGAAGGCCTGCGAGATCGAGCGGCCGGTGGCATAAAACCCTTTGCCCGGGTGGCTGCGCAGATGCCCTTCGGCAACCAGCTCGCGCATGGCCTGGCGCACGGTGATGCGGCTCACGCCGTACTGCTCGACCAGCTCGCGCTCGGAGGCGAGCTTGCCCATCGGCGGTACCGTGCCGTCAATGAGCGCTTCGAGCAGGCGATCCTTCACCTGCTTATAGAGCGGTCGGACATCCTCGCGGCTCAGGACGTTCATTTTCTGCGGTCGACTCCCCGCCCATCCTTATCATCCCAAGGCCAATGGCGCGCTCCGGAATGCGTCAGCGCGACATCAACAAAAACGTCTTTGTCACTCTATCCCAACTCAATATGACTGGATATAACCAGTTGCGGGAGAGGACGCGATGAAGCTTGCCATCGTCGGCGGAGGGGGAGTGCGGGCGCCCCTGTTTGTGCAGTCGGCGCTGAAGCGCGCCGGCCGGCTCGGCCTCACCGAAATCTGCCTGATGGACACCGACGCTGCGCAGTTGCAGTTGATCGGTGCGCTCTGCGCCGAACTGGCCCGCCGCGACGGCCAAGGCGTTGCGATCACCACCACAACCTCGATCGACGAGGCCTTTACCGGCGTCGACCACGTGGTGACCACGGTGCGCCCTGGCGGCGCCGAAGGCCGCGTGACCGACGAGCGGATTGCGCTCAAGCATGGCGTGCTTGGGCAGGAGACCACCGGCGCCTGCGGCTTCGCCATGGCGCTGCGCAGCATCCCGACTATCCTGAGTTATGCCCGGCGGCTGCGCGAGCTCAGCCCCGATGCGTGGCTGTTCAATTTCACCAACCCCGCCGGTCTCGTGAGCCAGGCGCTGAGCGACGCCGGCATCACCCGCTGCGTCGGCATCTGCGACAGCGCCAACGGCGCGCAGAACGCCCTGGCGCATCGGCTGGGTGTCGACCCGCAGGAGGTCGAGGCCGACCTTTTCGGGCTCAACCATCTGTCGTTTACGCGGCAGGCCAAGGTCGAGGGCGTCGACCGGCTGCCGGAGGCGCTGGCCGATGACGGCTTCCTTGCCAGCACCAACCTGCGCGTGTTCGAGCCGCGCGTGGTGCGCCGGCAGGGCATGTGGATCAACGAGTACCTCTATTACTACTACTACATCGACCAGGCGATGAACGGGCACGGCAACGGCCCGACGCGCGGCGAAGAGGTGCTGGAGCTCAACCGCCAGCTCATCGCCGAGTTGCGCCGCATCGATGCGGCCCGCAATCCTGACGCCGCACTGAAGGCGTACTTTGACTACGAGCACCGTCGCAGCGGCAGCTACATGGCGCACGCCACACAGATCGAGGCCGACACCGACGAGGAGGTCGAGCACGCCGACGACGGCGAGGGCTATGCCGGCGTCGCGCTGAGCTTGATGGAAGCGCTGGAGGGCACTGGCCGCATCCGCACTGGCCTCAATGTCGTCAACGGCGGCGCGATTGCCGATCTCCACGACGACGACGTGGTCGAGGTGAGCTGCATCGTCGACGAGAGCGGTATCCACCCGGTGCCCATCGGGCAGATGCCGGAAGAGCAGCGCTACCTGATCCAGTCGGTCAAGCACTACGAGCGGCTGGCCGCCAAAGCGATCCTGAGCAAGGACCGGGCGCTGGCGATCGATGCACTGGTGGCGCATCCACTGGTGCTGTCCTATTCACGGGCCGAGCCGCTGGTCGACGATTTCCTGGCCGCCTATCCGCAGTACACGGAGGGCTGGCGATGAGCGGGCGCTTCGATGTTCTGGTGGCCGGCGAGTACTATTGCGACCTGATCTTTTCCGATCTCGATCGCCCGCCGGTCTTGGGTGGTGAGGTGTTTGCGGACGGCCTCACCATCCGCCCCGGCGGCTGCTACAACATGGCCCTCGGTCTTACCCGGCTGGGGCTCCGGACGGCCTGGGCCTGCGATCTGGGCACCGACCGCTTCAGCGGCATTGTGCGCGACGCGGCGAAGGCCGATGGCATTGATGCCAGTGCCTTCCGAGAGCTGCATCGCAGCCTGCAGCAGGTCTCGGTCGCGTTCTCGGGGGCGGGCGAGCGCGGCTTCATCACCTATCGCGAGGGTGCGCTGCGCGCCCCCGACGTGGGGCTGCTCGAGCAGCTGCATCCGAAATGGCTGCTGCAAACATTCCGGCTCGAGCCCGACTGGATGGCGTTCATGCGGGCGGCCAAAGCGGCAGGGGTCAGCATCTATGGCGACTGCAATGGTGAAGGCGCCGATCTCGAGTCGGCGGGCGTCCGCGAGTTCATCGGCTTGTGCGATGTGTTTTCACCCAACGAGGCCGAAGCGTTGAGGCTGACCGGCACACGCAACGCCGAGGCTGCGCTTCAGGCGCTTGCCGGGCTTGCGCCGGTGATCGTAACCAAGCGCGGGCCGCAGGGCGCAAGCGCTATCGCTTCGGGCCGCCGGCATGACGTCAAGGCGCCTGCCGTGAAGGTCGTCGACACAGTCGGCGCCGGCGATGCGTTCGCCGCGGGCTTCATTGCCGCGGCCGTCCGCGGTGACGCAATCGAGGACCAGTTACTGAGCGCCGTTGCCTGCGGATCGCTGTCGACAACGGGCGCAGGCAACAGCGCCAATCCATCTGCCGGGGAGCTTGCTGCGTTCGTCGCGCGCCTGTCCCCAACACCATCCTACGCCCCAACGGTGTAGGTCTGAACATGACGAAGGGAGAACGATCATGAAGACTCTGTGGTCTGCCGTGTTGGGGCTCGCCCTCAGCATCGCCACGCCGGCTTTCGCCGACACCAACCTCGTATTCGCGTTCTGGGGCGACCCGCCGGAAGTTCCGCCGTTCCAGAAGATTGCCGCCGACTACATGGCCAAGCATCCCGATGTGCATATCGAGCTGCAGAACGCACCGTGGTCGGGCTACTTCACCAAGCTCGACGCCGAGCTCGCTGCGGGCGGCGGCCCCGACGTGTTCTTCATCACCAACGTACCAAGCTACGCGGCGCGCAACACGCTCGAAGACCTTGGGCCGTGGATCGCAAAGACGAACTTCCCGATCGACCAGTACGTCAAGGATTCGCTGCGCATCCACTCGCTCAACGGCAAGCTCTATTCGATCCCGCGCGATACGGCGACCAACGTCCTCTATTACAACAAGGACGACTTCGACAAAGCCGGCATCAAGTACCCGGACGGCACCTGGAAGTGGTCGGACCTGCAGGATGCGGCCAAGAAGCTGACCGTCACCTCGGGCGGCCGCGTTACCCGCTACGGTCTGGTGCTCGAATCCAACGAGTGGCCGATGTTCGTCTACCAGAACGGCGGTTCGGTGTTCGACGATCCGGTGCAGCCGACGACATTCACGCTCGCCGACGACAAGGGCGCCGCCGCGATCCAGTGGGTCGCCGACATGATCAACAAGGACAAGTCGGTGCCGAACTTCCAGGAGGCCGACCAGATGGGTGGTACCGCCTCGATGTTCACCGCCGACCAGGCCTCGATGTCGATCACCAATGCATCGCGGCTGGGCAGCTATGCCAGCGCCACCTTCAAGTGGGCGGTGGCTCCTGTGCCGGCTGGTCCCGACGGGATCAAGGCCAACGAAGCGGGCGGCGCCGGCTTTGCCATGAACGCCAACAGCAAGGTGAAAGACGCCGCGTGGGCCTTCATGCAGTACCTGTGCGGTCCTGAGGGGCAGATCGCCTTCACCTCGTCGGGCGGCTCGCCCGCCGTGCCGGCGATGATCGGCAACGCCGACGTCAAGGCGTCGTTCAAGGCGCCCTACGCCGACGTGTTCCTGTCGGAATCCGAGAACGGCAAGGTGTTCCCGCAATTCCCCAAATATGTGGACATCACCAACAAGCTGATCCAACCGGCGCTGGACAAGGTCTGGAACGGCGAGTCGACTGCGGCTGATGCCCTCGGCGGCATCAAGGACCAGGTGAACGCCGCGCTCAAGGCTCAGTAAGAGGTCCTCCTGGGTTGCCGGGGCGGCAAGTCTCGCTGCCTCGGCAACCAATCTTCGCTCTCTTCTCCGACCGGGAAATTTCCGATGCGCATTATCGACAGCCACGTCCACTATGGCTTCTGGGACAAGCTTTTCACCCGCCAGGCCGAGGAAGGGTTTCTCGAGGTCCTGTGGGAGCACTGCCAGGAGGTGGGGGTCGAAAAGGTCGCCCTGCTGGCGAACCCGGGTCGCCGCGGCAATGAAATGCTGTCGCGCGCGCTCGAGGCGCGGCCCGATTTCGTCATCGCCATGGGTCGCCTCGAGCTCGACAAGGATCCGGTGAGCACGGTTGAAGACTTCTACCAGCGCGGCTTCCACGGCATCAAGACGATCGGTGTGTCGAAGAACTACGATCACCCCGACTATATGCGCTACTACGAGGCGGCTGCGGCGCGGGGACTGAGAATCTTGTTCCATACCGGCATCCAGGGTGGCCCCGCCGACTATCTCGAGGGTGGCAAGGAAGATGCCTGGAAGGCGCCTCCGGTGGCCGGAAGCGATGCTGAGGAGGTGCTGGTCGCCCGACTCAAGCGCGACATCTCTCGCGAGAAATTCGGCTTCTCGAGCGCCCGCATGCAGCCGATCTACCTGGATACGATCGCCTTCTATTTTCCCGAGCTCTTCATCATCGGGGCCCACCTTGGGTGGCCGGACTACCGCACGGCCTGTGCGGTCGCGCGCTGGCGGCCGCGGCTCTATTTCGACATTTCGGGCGGCGACGTGGTGCACAACCACATTGTCGAGGGCGGCTACATCGGCAAGGAAATTTCGCCGCGCAAGCTGCTCTACGGCTCCGACTCCGATCATCGCCGTCTCAAGGGCGACGTGGCGCGCTGGAAGGCAGCGTTCGACAAGATGGGCTTGACCGCCGATGAGCAGGACCAGATCTTCTACCGCAACGCCGCCCGCATTTTCGGCTTCGAGAAATAGATGATCGTGACCGGTGGCCAGCGTCGACCACCGAGTCATTCCCGCGCAAGCGGGAGCCTCTGTTTGCAGGGTGCAAGAAGAGCAACGGAGGTTCCCGCGGGAATGACTCCGTACTGGTGGTAAGGCCGTGCTCAAGGCCAACCTGAGCCTCATGGCGCGCCGCGAGGAGCGCGCCGCCTGGCTGTTCCTGCTTCCGAGCCTGGTGCTGTTCGCCGTATTCACCGCGCTGCCGGTGATCTCGGCGTTCCTCATCTCGTTTGCTCACTGGGACTTGTTCAATCCGCCCAAGCTCGCCTTTCTCGACAACTACATCGGGCTCTGGAACGATCCGATCTTTCGTCAGGTGCTCGGCAACACCGGATACTATGTGGTGCTGGCGGTGCCGCTGCAGATGCTCCTCGGACTTCTCTGCGCGCTGGCGCTCAACCGGGGCGTGCCGGGACAGGCATTTTTCCGGGTCATCTACTTCCTGCCGGTGGTGACCAGCACCGTGGCCGCCGGCCTCGTCTGGGCCTGGTTGTTCAACTCCAATTTCGGGCTCATCAACATGGGCCTGTCGCTGCTGGGGGTGGATGATCTGCCAAAATGGCTGATCTCGAGCAAATGGGCGATGCCGGCGGTGATCGCCGTGTCGGTCTGGCAAGGTCTCGGCTATTCGATGGTGCTGTTCCTCGCCGGCCTGCAGAACATCCGCCGCGACCTCTATGAGGCAGCGGCGCTGGATGGCGCGACCGGCTGGTCGCGCTTTTGGCACATCATGCTACCACTGCTGTCGCCGATGACGTTCTTCGTGCTGATCATTTCGATCATCGGCAGCTTCCAGGTGTTCGAGCTGGTCTACGTAATGACCAAGGCGGGGCCGTCGAATGCGACGAACACGCTGGTCTTCTTCATCTACCAGAATGGATTCATGTTCTACCAGATGGGCATCGCCAGCGCGGCAGCCATGGTGTTGTTCCTCATCGTGCTGGTGCTGACGCTGGTGCAGTACCGCCTGCAAAATCGCTGGGTGCACTATGAATAGTGACGGGCGAAGTACGCCAACCCTGGCCGACTGGCTGATCTTTCTCGCACTGCTGGCTGGCGCCATCCTGATGTGCGGGCCGTTCATCTGGATGATCTCGACGTCCTTCAAGCCGTCGTCTGAGGTGTTTGCCTTTCCGCCGACGCTATTGAGCGCACATCCGCAGCCGGGCAATTATCTGCGCATCTTCACCACCATCCGGTTCGGTCAGGCGCTGCTCAACAGCGTGATCGTCGCTACCAGCGTCACGGTGTTGCAGCTCATCGTCTGCTCGATGGCCGCGTACGCGTTTGCATGCCTGCGCTTCCGTGGCCGCGAGGTGCTGTTCCTGATCTACCTGGCGGCGCTGATGGTGCCCTCGCAGGTGACGCTGATCCCCAATTTCATCCTGATCCGCAACCTCGGCTGGATCGATACCTACCAGGGCCTGATCCTGCCGTATGCCTTCTCGAGCTTCGGCACCTTCCTGTTGCGTCAGTACATGAAGACGATCCCCGGCGAGCTGATCGAGGCGGCGCGCATCGATGGCGCCAATCACCTGCAGATCTACGCCGGCGTGGTGGTGCCGCTGGCGCTGCCGGCACTCGGCGCGCTCGCGATTTTTACCTTCGTGGCGCAGTGGAACAACTTCCTCTGGCCATTGATCACGACCAGCAAGCCAAGCATGCAGGTGACCACGGTGACGCTCGCGTCGCTGCAGGGCCAGTTCAACACCGATTGGCCGTTGCTGATGACCGGCAGTGTCCTCGCCATTGTGCCGATGCTGGTGGTGTTCGCGCTCGGCAATCGCTCGTTCATCTCGGGCATTACCGCGGGAAGTTTTGGCGGCCGTTAGCGGACCGCTAACCCAAGTAAATGCTGCGGCCCCCGAAAGTATCGGTATTAATTTCCATGTAAGGCCTTGCTGAATACCGTGATGTGCTGGTTGGGGCCTCGTGCATGCGCGTACTGATCATTGACGACAGCCGGTCGAGCCTGGCGTTGCTGGCGGCAGTGCTGGGAGAGATCGACCGCACCGAAGTTGTCACCTGTACCAGTCCGGTTGTGGCCCTGGCACGCTGCGTCAACGAGCAATTCGACCTCGTGCTGGTCGATCACATCATGCCCGAAATGGACGGCGTCGAGGTGACCCGGCGACTGCGCGCCGAACCGAGCTACCGGCTCGTCCCGATCATCATGGTGACTTCTGACAGCGACCAGACGCTTCGGGTCGACGCGATCGGAGCGGGGGCAACCGACTTCATCAACAAGCCCTTCGATCGCACGGAATTGCTGGCGCGCGTGCGCAATCTGCTGGCCTTGCGCGGGGCGCAGATCGAACTGGCCGATCGCGCCAACTGGCTGGCGCGCGAGGTGGAGAGCGCCACTCGCCATCTGGTAGAGCGCGAGGAAGAAGTGATCTGGCGCCTCGCACGCGCCATCGAATATCGCGACGGCGACACCGGCGAGCATGTGTCGCGCGTCGCCACCATCTCCCGCATTATCGCGCAGGCGATGGGGCTGAGCGACGAGCGCTGCCGCACGATCTACCTGGCGGCACCGCTGCACGATATCGGCAAGATCGCCATCGCCGACGCGATCCTCGGCAAGCCCGGCAAGCTGACGCCGGACGAGTTCGCCGAGATGCGCAAGCACGTGACGATTGGCGCACGTATCCTGGAGAACGGCTCGTCCGACCTCATTTGTGTTGCCGAACTGATCGCGCAGAGTCATCACGAGCGCTGGGACGGGACCGGCTATCCCGATCGGCTGTCGGGCTATGATATTCCGGTCGAGGCCCGGATCGTGGCAATCGCCGATGTGTTCGACGCGCTCTGCGCCGAGCGGCCCTATAAGGCGGCGTGGCCGCTGGACAAGGCTCATGCCGAGATTTTGCGGCTCAGCGGCAGCCACTTCGACCCGGCGGGTGTCGACGCCTTCGAGGCCCGCTGGACCGAGATTGCGGCCGTCATGACGGGGAGCAGCGTCCCCCCCGAAGCCCAAGCCGTCGGCTTCTAGAACGTTTCTCGACAGCGGCGGGTATTTTCCCCGCAGTTTGCGCGGACGTCGAGTGCTGAAAATCACTCGGGAAGCTGCGGTAATAACGCAGCTGCTGTTATCGCTGTCATCTCTGATATGTTAGACGCCGCCCGGCGGATTTATACGAAGAAATATTGGATAAAGAATTGTTAAATCGCCGGAAGCCCAGAGTATCCATCTGATATATTTCGACACGTCTGCGAAGATGGAGTTCGGCCGGCTGAATCGAAGACTCAGCAAACCGTGTGAACGACTCGGTAATTCCGGGTCGGCTCCTCGAACGATTCAGGTGGAACCTGCTGAACTTGGGTCGTAATAAATACGGATGTCTGCTGAAATGCCAGGGAATAGCGGTAACGGCGGATTAATGACTGCTCGATAGGATGAAAATCGCGGTGGGAAATAATCCTGGCGCGACATAAAAAGCCGAAGTCCTGGGTCTCGCGTTGTTCGCCCCAACTGTGCTTCCGGTACGCGCTTTTTAGATCAATACGTTCACGCCATGAATAATTTCATGGAACGGCCGACTATTGTCTTGACGATACGGGGGCAGAATTGAGTGGACCTTCTCAGCAAATCGCGCTGACCGGCGCCGTCGGCGTCCGAGAAATTGCCGGTCTTGCCGGCCAACTGCGCGAGCAACTCAGCGCGCCCGGGCCGCTGCTGATCGACTGCACCGGGGTGACGGAGATCGACCTTTCGGTCGTTCAGGTCTTCGTCGCCGCACACAAGAGTGCCCGCGCCGACGGCCGCTTCCTGGCTTTGCGCGCGCCGGCCGATGGCCCGCTTTGTCGCCTGCTGAAGGCGGCAGGATTTCTTGGTGCGGACGGCACGCCGTTGACGCCTGAAGCGGAGCTCTGGAGCGGTGCCGGGGGAAAGGCTGCATGAGCAAGACCATTCTGACGATCGACGATTCCGCCTCCGTGCGGCAGATGATCGTGCTGACACTGTCAGGCGTCGGGCACAATGTCATCGAAGCCGGCAATGGCGCCGATGGCTACAGCAAGGCCGTTGGGCAGCCGGTCGACGCCATCCTGACCGATCTCAACATGCCGGTGATGAACGGTATCGAGTTCATCAAGAAGTATCGTCAGCACCCCATGAGCAAGGGCGTGCCGATCATCTTCCTCACCACTGAATCCGACGACGCGCTGAAGGCCGAAGCCAAGGCGGCAGGTGCGACCGGCTGGATCGTCAAGCCGTTCAAGCAGGACCAGCTGGTGGCCGTGATCAAGAAGGTGACCGGCGCATGAGCCTTCCCGATCCCACCGAGACCTTCCGCCAGGAAGCCCGCGAGCTGCTTGACCAGCTCGAATCCGGCCTGCTCGATCTCGAGCGCAATCCGTCCAACGCCGACCTCATCAACTCGACTTTCCGCGCCTTGCACACCATCAAGGGCTCGGGCGCGATGTTCGGGTTCACTGAGGTCGCTTCGTTTGTGCACGAGTTTGAAACGGCGTTCGATCGGGTCCGCAAGGGGCTCAGCCCGGCGACCCCGGATCTCATCGCTATCGCGCTAGACGCCAAGGACCACGTCCATACGCTGATCGAGACCCCGCAGGCGGCCGGCAGCGAAGGCGAGTCCATCCTGCAGCGCCTGCGTGCGCTGGTCTCCGGAAAAGCGACGCCGGCGGTGATGGCGGAACCGGCTCCCGAAGCCATTGCGCCTACTGTCACTCCACCGGCCACCGGCAAGCGCTGGCGGCTGCGCTTCACGCTGCCCAAGGATGCGCTGCTCTACGGCACCAATCCGCTGCTGCTGCTCGAGGAAATCCGCGCCATCGGCCCGTGCGAGATCACGGTGCTCACGGACAGGATTCCGCCGCTGGACGATCTCGATCCAGAGGCCACTTACCTGGCCTGGCAGGTTGACCTCACCGCCGACGATCCGGCGGCGGCCATCGACGACGTCTTTCTGTTCCTCCGCGATGGCATGGATCTGAGCCTCGTGCCTCTGACCGAGGAGAGTAGGGTGGCCGAGCCGGCCAACGTTGCAGATCCTTTGCCGGCCTCCGCCGACTCCGTTGCAGATGTCTCGCCGCCAATGGTAAAGCGGCCGGGCAAAGCCGAGGCTCAGCAGCTGACAGGCGTGGCCGAAAAGTCCACCTCGTCTTCGCTCCGTGTTCCGGCCGAACGGCTCGATGAGCTCATGGACCGTGTCGGCGAACTGGTGATTGCCCAGGCAAGGCTGACCCAGATCGCGGCGCAATCGTCGGACGGCAACCTCAAGAACATCGCCGAAGAGCTGGAACGGCTTTCGTCCGGACTGCGCGATACCACTATGGGTATCCGCATGGTGCCGATCGGCACGCTGTTCTCGCGCTTTCGCCGACTGGTCCACGATTTGAGCCGTGACCTCGACAAGCAGATCGAATTCGTCACCACGGGCGAGGAGACCGAGCTCGACAAAACGATGATCGAGAAGCTCGCCGACCCGCTGGTGCACCTGATTCGAAACTCCGTCGATCATGGGCTCGAACCGGCCGCTTCGCGCGTCGCGGCAGGCAAGCCTCCCACGGGGACGGTCCGATTGTCGGCCGTCTACGCCGGAGCCGAGGTCGCCATCTCGGTGGCCGACGACGGCGCCGGCCTCGATGCCGCGCGCATCCGGGCGAAGGCCGAGGAGAACGGCATCATTGCGCATGACGCCAAGCTCACCGACCAGGAGCTCTATCAACTCATCTTCGCGCCGGGTTTCTCGACCGCCAAGGAGATCACTGCGCTCTCCGGCCGCGGCGTCGGCATGGACGTCGTCAAACGCACCATCGACGGCCTGCGCGGCACCATCGACCTGCGGACGAAGCCGGGCGAGGGGACGACCCTGACGCTCCGGCTGCCGCTGACCCTCGCCATCATCGACGGCATGCTGGTGCGCGTCGGCGATGGCCGCTACACCATTCCGCTCGCAGCGGTAGAGGAATGCGTCGAGCTGCCGGCCGAGGCGATCAGCACCTCGCGCGGTCGCAACTTCCTCGATATCCGCGGCGCGCTCGTGCCGTTCGTTCGGCTGCGCGACATCTTCAACACGCCGAGCGAGCCGGACCAGTACCAGAAGGTGGTGATCGTCTCGTCGGGCGACGGCCGTGTCGGCCTCGTGGTCGACCAGATTATCGGCAACAACCAGACCGTCATCAAGCAGCTCAGCAAGCTGCACACGCAGCTCAAAGCCTTTTCGGGTGCCACCATCCTGGGCGACGGCACTGTCGCCCTCATCCTCGACACCGTGCACCTGGTCGGCATGGGCCAAGCCTACGAGGACAAGTTCAAGGCCGAGACCACGGGGAGGGCCGCCTGATGTCAAACGAGACGGGCGCCATGCGCGCACTCACCTTGCGCCTGCAGGATGAGATCTTCGCCATCGAGGCCGGTAGCGTCCGCGAGATCCTCGATCTCGTGTCCATCACCGAAGTTCCGAACGCACCGGCCTTCGTCGGCGGCCTGATCAACGTGCGCGGGCGCGTGGTGCCGCTCGCCGACCTGCGCGTGGTGTTCGACATGGCCCGGCCCGAGCCGGACCAGGATACGAGGATTGTTGTTCTGGAGGTCGAGATCGACGGCGAACCGACCATCGCCGGAATTCTCGCCGACAAGGTGCACGACGTCACCGATATCGACGCCGCTCTCATTCAGGAGGCCCCGCGCGTGGGGATGCGCTGGCGTCCCGAGTTTGTGAGCGGCGTCGCCCGCCGTGATGGTGGCTTCGTCATTATCCCCAATCTCAGCCGGATTTTTTTCGTACAGGGCAGCAGAACCGCTCCCTCAGCCGAAGAAAGGGCCGCGTAATGAGTCAGTCAGCGCAATACCTGACCCTTGGGGTTGGCGAAGAGATTTTCGCCGCTCCCGTCGAGAACGTGCAGGAAATTCTCGACATGCAACCGATCGCGCGACTGCCGCAGGCGCCTCCAAACCTGCTCGGGATGACCGACGTGCGCGGGCAGGGGATCGCTGTACTGGATCTGCGGCTTACTCTCGGTTTCGCGCCGGCGGACGACACGCCCAATACCCGCATCGTTGTCCTCGATCTCAAGCCCGGCGGGCAACCGCTCGTCGTCGGCCTCAGGACCGACCGAGTCTTCGAGGTCACGGTGCTCGATAGCCCCGAGCTCGATCCTCGACCGGCCATTAGTGGCAAGTGGAGCGGGGACTCCGTCCTGGGCATTGGCCGCCGCAACGGCCGCTTCGTGACTGTTCTCGCCCTTGACCGACTCCTCGGCCGCGACGAGCTCGATACGCTCGTGCCAGCCAGGGAGGCAGCAGCCTGAGTAAGGGTTACCAGTGGCCCGGCAGTTCGCCCTCCGGACCGAAACCGTCGCCATCATGGGAATGCACGATTTTATGCCTCCCGCCGCTTCGGCATCGCTCTACGAAGCGGCGACCACTCCACCACCGCGGCAGAAACGCTGCGCCAGATCAGATCTAGAAGGATAGTCCAGATGGCAAGTACTGCGTCAAAACGTCGTCCGCTCCTCAAGAGCCTGTCGACGAAGATTCTTATCATCCAGCTCGTCTCGGCCGTGCTTATCGCGGCTATCGTCGGCGGCATGGGCCTGTACGGCATGGACCAGATGGCTCAGAGCATGGATTCGCTCTACAACAACGAGCTCGTCGCGGTACAGCAGCTCAAGAGCGTCTCGGACGACTTCTTCGCCGACGTCAAGGGGAACTCCCTCAAGGTTGCACTCGGTACTGTGACCCCGGCCGACGGCGCTGCAGCATTGATCAAGGCAAAGCAGGACGCCGAGGACAACTGGAAGGCCTATCGCTCGAGCGACATGACGGCCGAGGAAACGGCCCTCGTCGACAAGGCGCAAGCGGCGCTTGATGCAGCCTTCCCCAAACTGGATGAACTGACCGCCTTGATGCAGGCGGGCAACATCGCTGCCGTCAGTCAGTTCAATAATACGCAGTTGTTCGCGTCATTCGATCCGGTGGATCACGCGATCGACGACATTTGCCAGTACCAGCTCAAAGCGGCCCAGGACGAACAGGCGAGCGCTACACACCTGTTCACGCTGTTGACCTGGGGCATCGTTGGCCTTGCGCTGCTCGTCACCATCGTCGCCGTGGCCTTCGTTGCCTATATCACCAATGGCATCAAGCGGAACCTCGCCTCGGCTACCGGCCTCGCCAACGCGGTGGCCATCGGCGACGTCAGTGCGACAGCGACGGTCACCTCGCAGGATGAGCTCAAGGAGCTTGTCGATGCGATGAACACGATGACACGGAATTTGCGCACCAGTGCCGAAGTGGCCGATCAGATCGCGCAAGGCAATCTGACCGTGAAGCCGGAGGCGTTGTCCGACAAGGACATGTTGGGTAACGCCCTCGTCTCGATGGTGACGCGGCTGCGCGAAGTGATCGGCGATGCCTCGGAAGCGGCCCGCAACGTCGCCTCGGGCAGCCAGGAGATGTCGGCCACGGCCGAGCAGCTGAGCCAGGGCGCGACCGAGCAGGCGTCGTCGACCGAAGAGGCCTCGGCCTCGATGGAAGAGATGGCGGCCACCATCAAGCAATCGGCCGACAACGCCAACCAGACTGAAAAGATCGCACGCCAATCGGCGGCCGATGCCATCGCGTCGGGCGAGGCGGTTGGGAAGGCGGTCTCTGCCATGGAGACGATCGCGCAGAAGATCATGGTGGTGCAGGAGATCGCCCGCCAGACCGATCTGCTGGCACTCAACGCGGCCGTCGAGGCGGCGCGCGCCGGAGAGCACGGCCGGGGCTTCGCGGTGGTCGCCTCGGAGGTACGTAAGCTGGCTGAACGCAGCCAGGCCGCGGCGGCGGAAATCTCCACCCTCTCGGAGACCACGGTGAAGACGGCGCAGTCCGCCGGCGAGATGCTCGCCCGTCTTGTGCCCGACATCAAGCGGACCGCCGACCTGGTCGAGGAAATCTCGGCCGGCGCCCGCGAACAGAATGCTGGTGCGGCACAGATCAACACGGCCATCCAGCAGCTCGACAAGGTCACGCAGCAGAACACCTCAGCGGCGGAAGAAATGTCGGCGACGTCCGAAGAACTTGCCGGCCAGGCGGAGCAGCTGCAGAGCTCGATCGCCTTCTTCCGGCTCGGCGCAGTGTCCGAGGCCCACAAGACCGCGGCCAAGCCCGACCTGCGCAAGGCCGTGTTCGCCAAGGCCCCGCACATGAAGGCGGCCTCCGCGTCGAAGGGCGGGGCCGGAGGCGGTTTCGATCTCGCGCTCGGCGACGCCGACGACGAGCTCGACTCCGAGTTCACCCGCAAGGCGTCATAGTCCTGTACCACCGGGCCGGCTCAGTGCCGGCCCGGTTCACGTCTGGAGGCCACGTTGCCACTCGCCTTGCGCACCAGCGCGCGCGCCGATATCGATCTCGACGATCACCTGAGCACGGTCGATTTCACCCGCATCGCCAATCTCATCAGCAGCGAGGTCGGGATCAAGCTTCCGCCGGCCAAGCGGCTGATGGTCGAAGGCAGGTTGCGCAAGCGCGTCCGCGCGCTCAACCTCACCAGTTTCGACGACTATTGCGACTATCTGTTCCGCCGTGACGGGCTCGGCCAGGAGCGCACCTACCTGATCAACGCAGTCACCACAAACAAGACCGACTTCTTCCGCGAGCCCGAGCACTTTGCCCTGCTCGAGCAAACGCTCGTCCCTGAACTCATTGCGTTGCGTCGCGGCGAACGCAATCCGCTGCTCAAGGTGTGGAGCGCCGCGAGCTCGACCGGCGCCGAAGCCTACACGCTGGCAATGGTCCTCTCCGACCTTGCCGCCAACCGTCGGGATTTTCGCTTCGCGATCCTCGGCACGGACATCTCGACAGCCGTGCTGGCGCAGGGCCGTCGCGCGGTCTACCCCGCCGAAATGGTGGCGCCGGTGCCGCCCGAAAAACAGGCGCGCTACGTCATGCATGCGCGAAAGCCCGGCGTTCGTCCGGAGGTTCGCATGGCGCCGGAGATTCGCCGTACGGTACGCTTCGCCCACCTCAACCTGATGGCCAGTTCCTATCCTTTCGATCGCGATGTCGACGTCATTTTCCTGCGCAACGTGCTGATCTACTTCGACAAGCGCGACCAGGAATCTGTGATCGGTCGCCTAATCGAACATTTACGTCCGGGAGGCTATCTGGCGCTGGGCCACTCGGAATCGATGGTGGGGACCACCATCAGCATGCGGCAGGTCGCCCCTGCTGTGTTTCAGAAGACCTGAGGATGGGATGACTGAAGCCCAAAACAAGATCCGCGTGCTGATCGTCGACGACTCGGCGTCCGTGCGCACGACCCTCAGCGAGATCATCGCCGCCGACCCAGACCTCGAGGTCATGGCCACGGCCTCCGATCCCTATGTCGCGGTGGAGCGCATTCGCCACGAAGTGCCCGACGTCATCTTCCTCGATGTCGAGATGCCCCGCATGGACGGGCTGACGTTCCTGCGCAAGCTGATGTCGCAGCGGCCGGTGCCGGTGGTCATCTGCTCGTCGCTGGCCGAAGCCGGGTCGGACACGCTGATGCAGGCGCTCGAGGCGGGGGCCGTCGACGTCGTCACCAAGCCGCGCGTCGATACCGCGCAGTTCCTGCATGAATCGAGCATGCGCATCTGCGATGCGGCCAAGGCCGCGGCGCATGCCAAGCTCCGAGGCCTCAAGAAGGCACCGCCGCCGCAATTCAGGGTCGAGGCGAAGCTCACCGCCGATGCGGTGATCCCGGCGCTTTCATCCGCACGCCTCGCAGCGCTGCAGCACTCCATTCCGGTGACCGAACCGATCATCGCCATCGGCGCCTCGACCGGCGGCACCGAGGCGTTGCGGGAACTGCTCGAGGCGCTGCCGGCCGACACGCCCGGCATCATCGTCGTCCAGCACATGCCCGAAAAGTTCACCAACGCCTTTGCGCGCCGGCTCGACACGCTGTGCGCCATGTCGATCAAGGAAGCCGAGAGCGGCGACCAGGTGCTGCAGGGACGTGTGCTCATCGCACCGGGGAACCAGCACATGGCGCTTCGCCGCGCCGGCTCGCGCTATACCGTCGAGATCGTCGATGGGCCGCACGTGTCCCGCCACCGTCCGTCGGTCGACGTGCTGTTCCGCTCGGTGGCGCAGGCCGCCGGCCGGAACGCCATGGGCGCGATCCTGACCGGCATGGGCGATGACGGCGCACGCTCGCTGCTCGAGATGCGCGAGGCCGGCGCCTACACCGTGGCGCAGGACGAAGAGAGTTGCATCGTCTTCGGCATGCCCAAGGAAGCAATCGACCGCGGCGCAGTCATGAAGGTGCTGCCGCTCAACCGCATCGCCGCCGAGATCACCACCTACTCCCGCACGAGCGGCGAGCAGCGCGCCGTCGCCAGATGACCACGATCCCGTCCATCGCCGTAGCACCGGACGCCCGTGAGCTGCGGCAGGTCGCGCACGATCTGGGCGCGGCGCGCGCCCGGATCGAAACGACGTTCGTCTCGGTCGGCGACTGGCTGGCGCAGTCGGCGCAGCTTCTGAACCGGCTGTCGCAGACCTTCGAGGCACTGCCACGCGACCTCGCCAGCGCCGAACTCACCGAAGCGACAACCCGTCTCGCCGCGGTGGGCCGCCGGGCCGGGGAAATCTCGCAGTCCTTCGCCACCGAGCAGGCGGCGATCGAGCGACTGGTCGAGGTGGTGGCCGGCGCCGATCATCCGATCTCCGACCTGCGCCGGGCGGTGAAGATGATGGGCATCGTGGCGGTCAATGCGCGCGTCGTTGCGGCGGGCGTGGTCGGCGACGACCACGACTTCGACGTGTTTACCACCGACATCGCGCAGCTTGCCAACAGCGCGACCCGCACGATCGAGGCCTTCTCCGGCGACTATCGCCAGCTCACCAGCGAGGTGCGGCGTGCCGCAACGCAGCGCGCGCAGTTCGACTCGGCGCATCGCGATACGCTGAGCCGGCTTGCGGCGCGCCTTGAGCAGAACCTCGGCGATATCGTGCGCCGCCGCCAGCTTTCGGCCGACGGCAGCGCCGAGACCGGTCGGGTGACGCGCGAGATCGCCGGCCGCATCGGCAGCGCGGTGATGGCCATGCAGGTGGGTGACTCTACGCGCCAGCGGCTCGAGCACATCGAAGCGGCGCTCGCGCGGCTGGGCACATTGGCCGACGGTAACGGTAACCGCGATCTCGGGCTCGAGCCCGACCTTGTGCCGCGCGCCCTCCTCGATGGCCTGACGCTCGAGACACTGCAGCTCGAGGCGGTCGCGCACAGTTTCGACAGCGAGGTCGCTGAGGCCGAACGCGCGCTCAGTGCGCTTGCTGGCGAGGCCCGCACGGTCATGAGCAAAAGTCGCGAGCTCTATGGCGACGGCGCTCGCGGCCAGTCGCCGCTCAGCGCCTTCAACGCGGAAATCCGCGATGCGATCGCAGTGCTGCGCGATTGCGAGGCCGAGCGCGAAAAGCTGGCGCAGGTTGCGGGATCCGTTGACCGCATCGTCAAGGTGCTGCTCGGTCACGTCGAAGCCGTGCGCGAGATCGAGGCAAACATGCGTCTCGTGAGCCTCAATGCGGCGGTCCGCTGCGCCCAGCTGGGCCCGCGGGGCCGGGCTCTCAACGTGATCGCCATGCAGCTGCGGGAGCTGACCGGCGAAACCGTTATTGCGGCCGAGGCGGCAATGGCGAGCCTCGGAGAAGCGGCCAGGCTCGCCCAGTCGTTCAGCGCCTCGTCGAATGGCGAGGCGGCGGAACAGGTGGCCTGGCTCGAACGCGAGGCCGCGCAATCGTCCGACCTGCTCGGCGGGGTCGAGCAGCGCCTCAACGAGGCGCTGCTGCTGCTCGACAAGGACGGTCCGGTGGTGCTCGGTCATCTCGCCGAAGCCGCCGGCCGGCTTGCCGCGCACGAGGACATGTCAGAGGCGATCGCCGACGCCGCGCTGCGCACGGCCGAGCTGTCCGCCGACGCACCCGGCAGGACCGCGCCAGAGAGCGCGCCGCTGCTGGCGCTGCTTCGCAAGAGTTACACGATGGAGGCCGAACGGCGCGTGCACGACCGCTTCGCCGGTCCGCCGGCGACGAGCGCCGCTGCACCCGCGGGCGATGACGCGACCGCTTTGTTCTTCTAGGCATGACGCGAACAGCGTTGTAGTTCTAGCGCCGCATCCGAGCGATCCCACTGG
>JBQCIY010000112.1:0-9818 GCA_051953275.1 Devosia sp.
GGCAGGGTGCCGCGGATTGCCGGCCAGTCGATCACGGCAAAGCGTGTCCACGGCGACAGCGCGAGGCTCTGGCCGGTCTTGAGCCGCACCGCCGGAATGGCGTCGAGCCGCGCCAGCAGGATGCGGGCGGCGAAGGCGCCATCGAGGATCAGATGCGCCGCGACCACGCCGCCGAGCCCGAAGATCGGCACATTGAGCCCGCCCAGCCAGCCCGACCGTCCCCACACCGACAGCAGCCCGAACGCCACCACAAGCCCCGGCGTCACGATGGCCGAGGCGAACAGCCCGATCAGCAGGCCGCGGCCGGGGAAGCGCAGCCGGTTCAGCGCCCAGGCCAGTGCGATGCCGACGATCAGCGACAGCGCGGTCGACAGCATTGCCTGCAGCGTCGTGATGTAGATCAGGTATCCGAGGTCCACGCTCGCGCCGGTCGGCGTCTGTCCGGCGGCAGCACGCAGGATCGACCAGAACAGCGTTGCGATGAGCGCCGCCACGACGAGCGCGATCGCCGCCCCGCCGCTCAGGCGGAGCGGACGACGTGGGATCGCTGGGTCAGCGGATCGCGGCAAGGGCTTCGTCGACCCAGGCGGACTTCTGTGCCGTGATCGTCGCCTCGTCGAGCGAGAGCACCTTGGCGGGCGCCGGCGGGAACGCGCTCGGCAGCTTGTCGCCCACCGCGGTCACCGGATACATCCAGTTCGTGGTCGGGATGATCCCCTGTGCATCCGGTGTCACCAGCCAGCTCAGGAACCGCTTGGCCAGCTCCTGGTGTTTTGACGACTTGAGGATGCCGGCGATCTCGATCTGCGGGTAGAACCCTTCGCTGAACTCGGCATAGCCGTAGTTCGGATTGTTCTCGGCCACGGCGTGATAGGCCGGCGAGGTCGTGTAGCTCAGCGCCATGTCGGCCTCGCCCTTGAGGAACAGCCCGTAGGCGTCCGACCAACTGCGCGCCATCGTCGCGATATGCGGCTTCAGGCCCGCCCAGATCTGGGGCGCCTTGTCGCCATAGGCGGCCTTGATCCAGAGCACGAGGCCGAGGCCCGGCGTATCGGAACGGGGATCCTCGAGCACGACCTTGAAGCTCGCCGGCTCCTTGATCAACTCCTCGAACGACGTTGGCGGCGTCTTCACCTTGGTCTTGTCGTAGACGAAGGCGAAGTAGCCGAAGTCGACCGGCGCAAAGTCCGGATCGGTCCATGCCGCCGGCAGGCTGAGCTTGTCGAACGTCAGTCCGTGGGGCGCAAAGAGCCCGGTCGCGCGGGCTTCACCGGTGAGCGATGTGTCGAGCCCGAGCACGATATCTGCCTCGGTGGTGGCGCCTTCGAGCTGCACCTTGCGCAGCGCGCCGATCGAGGAGTCGGCGGCCACGAAATTCACCGTGCAGCCGCAGGTTTTCTCGAAACCGGCCTTGAGGCCGGGGCCCGGGCCGTAGTCGGCGGCGAAGGCGTCATAGGTGTAGATCGTGAGGGTGGGCTTGTCCTCCGCGACGGCCGCAGCCGTAAGCGAGAGAACAGCCGCAAACGCGAAAGAGGCAAGGCGAAGCATCGCCGAAATCCTTCAAGGTTGCGGCCATGCATTTGAGGGTTAACGTAAATGGTACGCGCAGCAGGAGCCGCACTTGCCATCTCGATCTTCCTCCGCCAGCATGACCTGGTTCAGGTTCAATGGGTGTTTCTCAGCTCCGTCTCCGGAGCACCCCAGCGAGACACCGAACATCTAGAACGAGTTCACCACCCGTGCAAGAGCGCGCCTCTCCTTCGCCGGTCCTCAGCTTTGAGGGCCTCCTGGTCATCGTCGGTGGGGGGACGGTGGACTACCAGCTACTGCGCGATCTCGACGCAAGCGGCGGGCATCTGGTGGCCGCCGACGGCGGCGCCGACCACATCGCGACCGCGGGGCTGACGCCCGAGGCGATCATCGGCGATTTCGATTCCCTCAGCCAGCCCGAGGATTGGCTGGGCCGGACCCGCCTGCTGCGGATCGAGGAGCAGGAAACCACCGATTTTGAAAAGGCGCTCTATTCGACCTATGCCCCGGTGACGATTGCGCTCGGCATGACGGGAGGGCGCTTCGACCATACGCTCGCCGCGCTCGACGCCGTCGCGCGCTATGCGCGCGACCGGGTCATCATCCTCGTCGACGAGTACGACCTGGCGATGGCCCTGACCGGGCGCTTCCGGTTTACGGTGGAGGCGGGAGAGCGCGTGTCGGTGCATCCGCTGGGCCCGGTCAGGTTCCGGCGCTCAGTTGGCCTCAAATATCCGCTCGATGGATTGCGTCTCGCGCCCGGCGAGCGCACCGGCACGTCCAATGCTGCCGATGAAGGTGCGTTCTCTATCGAACCCGAGCCGCGCGCCAAAGCGCCGTGGCTCCTCATCCTCGACCGCCGCTATCTGTTCGCGGTGGCCGCCGCGGCCACCGCCAGCCGGGGCTGAGCTTCACGTCTTTTGAAGAAAGTTGGAGCAACCTCCCGGACACCTGCCGTGGGGGAATCGGCCATGAAGCCTGTTCTTATTGCCGCAACGATGTTGCTTGCCGCCGCCGGGCTGGCGCTGGCCGTCGACCCGGTCACGGAGCACTGGAAGGACGACGAGGGCGACAACATGGTCCTCGAGGTGCTGCCGGACTCATTCAATGGCATCTATGACGGCGGCCGCGTCATGGCCACCCTGCAGAAGGATGGTAGCTACGCCGGCTTCTGGATGGAGGAGGATACGTCGGACACCGAGTGCGCCGACAAGAAAGAGGGCACGCCCTATTGGGGCCGCCTCGTGTTCAAATTCGATGCGCAGCGGCAGCACTTCAAGGGCATCTACAGCGACTGCGACGAGAAGCCGGATCCGTCGAATACCTGGAACGGGGACCGCGTCAGCGATGTCGCGGCGAGCGAAGCGCCGAGTTCGGATGCGGCCGCGGCCAGCTCGAGCGAACCGCCGCCTGCCGCGAACTCCAGTGCAGCACCGCTGCCGAGCGCGAGCGCCATTCCGATTGCCAGCGTCAGCAGCGCTGCGGCCCCCGCTGCAAGCGTTGCGGCTTCGGCCAGTGCGGCAGCCTCAGCCAGCGACGATGTGGCCAGCAGCAATACGGCCCCGAGCATTCCGCCGGGGCCGTTCAAACGCCATCATCACTAGAGGGCTTACGCGTTCGCGTGCTCGCGCATCTTGGCCTTCTCGCGGGCAGCATGCTGCACCGCCTCCTGCACCTTCTCGAAGGCGCGCACTTCGATCTGGCGAATGCGCTCGCGGCTCACATTGTACTCCTGCGCCAGCTCTTCGAGCGTGGCCGGATTGTCCTTGAGCCGGCGGGCCTGGAAGATCGCCTTCTCGCGTTCGTTGAGGTCGGACATGGCGCCCTGCAACAGTTCCATGCGCTCGTCATATTCCTCGGAATTGCCGAGCTGCGTCTCCTGGTCGGGCGTCTCGTCGACCAGCCAGTCCTGCCACTCCGACGAGCCTTCGTCGGCGCGCATCGGCGCATTCAGCGACGCGTCGCCGGTCAGGCGCTGGTTCATCGAGATGACGTCCGCCTCGGTGACGTGGAGGGTCGTGGCGATCTGCTTGATCTGCTCGGGATGCAGGTTGTTGTCGTCGAGCGCGGCGATTTGGCCCTTCACCTTGCGCAGGTTGAAGAACAGCCGCTTTTGCGCCGCCGTGGTGCCGATCTTGACGAGGCTCCACGAGCGCAGCACGTATTCCTGGATGGCGGCGCGGATCCACCACATGGCGTAGGTCGCAAGCCGGAAGCCCTTGTCGGGCTCGAAGCGCTTGACCGCATGCATCAGGCCGACATTGCCCTCCGAGATGACCTCGGAGATCGGCAGGCCATAGCCGCGATAGCCCATGGCGATCTTGGCCACGAGCCGCAGATGCGACGTGATCAGACGCTGGGCGGCGGCGGGATCCTCATGCTCCTTGTAGCGCTTGGCCAGCATGAATTCCTCGTCCGGCTCGAGCATCGGGAATTTCCGGATTTCCTGCAGATAGCGGCTGAGGCCGCCTTCGGCGGAAAGGACAGGCAGATTGGATTGGGCCATAAAAGCACCCCCTTCTTTCCCCCGCGCAATCGCGGCGGGAATCGTCCCAGCGTCCGTTACGGCACACCGATGGACGTGTTGCTAATATAGGTCGAAATCAGGCCTTGATAAGGTCCGCACGGCCTGGGTGACGAGAGCGGAATGCCGGATTCCGCCATCAGTTCCGAAACTTGCCGGGATGTAATGGGGACCCGCTACCCCCGCCAGACGGACTTGTCAAAGCCCTCCAGGGCGTCGGCCAAAGCCTGCAGATCGGGCGGCAGCGGGGCCTCGAAGAACATTTCCTCGCCCGTCACCGGGTGTTCGAAGCCCAGTTCCGCGGCGTGCAGGGCCTGCCGGCCCAGTCCGTCCACGATGTCACGCAGGTTCTCCGGCAGGCGGCGCGACTTGGTGGCGTAGCCAGAGGCATAGAGTTGATCGGCAACCAGGGGGTGGCCGATATGCGCCAGATGCACGCGGATTTGATGCGTCCGGCCGGTTTCGAGCTCGCAGCGCACCCGGGTGATGTCCCAGCCATCACCGCCGTAGCGCGCCTCGACCCCGTAATGCGTGATGGCTTGCCGGCCGTCGCGGCGCACCGCCTGCTTCAACCTGTTGTTGGCGTCGCGGCCGAGCGGCGCGTCGATGGTGCCGCGGCCGGCCTGGATCAGGCCCCAGGCGAAGGCGATGTACTGCCGGTGCAGCGGTCCCGTGCGGCCGTGGTCGGCAAACTGGGCGCTGAGGTGAGCCATCGCCCGCTCGGTCTTGGCGGCGACCATGACGCCCGAGGTATCCTTGTCGAGCCGATGCACGATGCCGGGCCGCTTGACACCGTTGATCCCCGGCAGCCCACCCTTGCAGTGCCAGAGCAGGGCGTTGACCAGCGTGCCGTGCGCTGCGCCGGGCGCCGGATGCACCACCATGCCCACCGGCTTGTTGATCACGATCAGCTCGTCGTCCTCGTACAGCACGTCGAGCGGGATGTTTTCCGGCTCCGGATCGGGGTCTTCCGGCGGCGGCGCCGTCAGCACCAGCGCGTCGCCGGCCTTGACCCTGGTTTTGGGTTCGGCGGCGGTTTGCCCATTGATCGCGGCGGCCCCCGCCAGTATCAGGTCCTTGATGCGGTTGCGCGAGAAGGCGGGAAGCGCCCTGGCGAGCACGGCATCGAGCCGGCCGCCCGCTAGGTCGGCGTCGACGGCGACCGCGAATTCCTCGTCCTCACCCTCGGATGCCGACATTGACCGATCCCAATTCCGCCGAAGCCACGCTGACGCCTGACGCGCGCGCCCTGATCGCGCGGGCCCGCCGGAGCTTCATGCTCTCGGTCGGCATTTTGCTGGTCGGCCTTCTCGCAGTCGGCGGGGTGATTGTCTACAAGCTCAGCAGTGACACCGGCCCCGCGCCGGTGACCGCCGACTACGCGCTTGCGGCGGTGAAACTGCCGGCCGGCGCCGACGTGGTCTCTGCCGTCGCGGCCGATGGCCGGCTGACCGTGACCTTCAAGACCGCCGGCAATACCGCCATCCGCATCTTCGACGGCAAGACCGGCGAGATGCTGCGCGAAATCCCGGTGGTGGCGCAGTAAGCCTTACGTCCGGCTCTGGATGTCCCGGAGCGCCGCTAACCGGTCCGATACGGCACTGCTGCCAACGGGATCGGCCGTCCGCGACTCGACCACGCGTTCGCTCGACAGCGCCGTCTCGTCCGAATATTTCTGCACGCGCTCGAGCAGGGTCTCGTCGGTCGGCGGCACTTCGCCTTCGACGGCATAGACCAGGCGGCTCACTTCGGCCGCGATGTCGTTGAGCTTTTCGCGCAAGTGCGACTGCTCGATGCGGTCGGTGTCCCAGTCGGCCATGATGGTGGCTTCCACCGTCAGCACCTTGGTGCGGAGCGAATCGAGCTCATCTTCGATCGCCAGCTTTTCGGCGAGCAGCTGTTCGCGCTGGCCGTCGACCTGCTGCACGACGCGCGCGGTGTCGGCGAGCGCGATATTGGTGCGGTTCTCGGCATCGGCGATGCGCGCTTCGGCGTCGATCAGCTCGGCCTGGGTATCCGCCGCAGCATCATCCTTCTTGGCGAGCGAGGCCCGCAGCTCGGCCGCAGCCGCGGCGGCATCGGCATGGCGCTTGTCGGCGGTTTCGACCTGGCCGATCAGCGAACGGTTCTGGTTTTCGAGGAACTGGCTGCGCTTGCGCTCGGCTTCGAGCTTTTGCAGCAAGAGGTCCATATCGGTGTTGTAGTCGCCGCTCAGCGCCTTGCCGTCGACGTCGATCGAGCGCGGGGTCTTGGCGCGGAGCGCCTCGCGCGCGGTCTCGAGCTGGCTGACCTTGTCGGCATATTCGCGGTCGCGCATGCGCAGGCGCTGGCTCAGGTCGGCGCCTTCCTTCTCGAGGTCGAGGATACGGCGGCGGAGCTCCGCCTCGCGCTCCTCGAGTTCGCGCACCTGCTGCAGGTGGGTGTTGCGCTCGTCGCGGATGGCGCCGACCTCGGTGCGCTTGCGGTTGATGTCGTTGAGCTGGTCGGCGAGCCGGCGGCGCAGCGCCTCGACATTCATCTCGAGCCGGCGGGTCGAGAGCGCGAATTCGGCGCGCAACTGGTCCTTGTCGGCGCGAAATTCCGCCATGGTGATGGGGGTTGCCGCCTCGATGCGCTTCTTGGTGAGCCGCACGGCGCGCCGCCACACGGCAGGCATGATCGCAAGCGCGATGAGGCCCGCTCCAAGCGCCCCCAACGCGACATACATAATGTTCTCAATATCCACTGAGAGTAGGCCCCGACACTAGGCCGATCCTGCCAGAACGGCGAAGACCGGACGATGACAAAGACGGTGACGCGTCGCCATCTTAGTCAAAGATTAAGGTTACCGGGAAGGGGAGAAGCGCGCGAGCAGCGAGTAGCGAGTAGGAAGGCAGGCGCCCTAGTCGCCGCTCCCTATTTGCTATTGGCTTGTGGTCAGAACGGATTCCACGTCGGCTGCTGCGTGAAGTGCAGGTAGCCGACGCTGACGCCGGCGCGCAGGCCGACGCCGGAGCGGATCGGCACCACGACGATCTTGCTCGATTTGAGTACCGTCATGCCGACCCCGCCCACCACATAGGCGGACCCGTCGACGCCGGGGAAGCGGTCGTAGATGTCGTTGATGGAGCTGAGATTGTAGACCAGCATCATCACCTTGGAGCCGTCGCCGCCGACGTCGAAGCCGATCGACGGGCCCTGCCAGAACACCGAATATTCGCCCTGGTTGCGGGTGTAGAGCTTGCCTTCGCCGTAGCGGCCACCGATGAACAGCGCGCCCGAGCCCTCTTCGCCGAGGATGTAGCCGTTGGGCAGGCCGAACTGGCTGGCGGCCTTCTCGACCACCGAGGCCAGGCCCTGCGACACCGAGCCGAAGAACTTGCCGCCGGTATCGACGATCTCGTTGACGGTGAAGGTGTCGCCCACCGAGCCGGCGGCGAGTGCCGGCGCGGCGGTGAAGGTGAAGCCGGCAACGAGCAGTAGTCCGAGGACGAGGCGTTTCAGCATGAGGCACTCCCAGATGGACGCGAAACGCGACCTTTACCAAGCGCTCACCCAATCGGGCTAGCTTTGGCGCCGCTCGGAACCGGCTGATGGGCGCCTATCGCGGCAATGATGCGGCAAATCGGTAAACAAATCTTAACCATCGCGCTGTGGGCGGGCCTCGCCTTTTCGGCCCACGCCGGCAGCCTCGTGACCACCATCGTGACCGATCCGCTGACCGGGGTGGCGATCGATGGCTACGACCCGGTGAGCTATTTCATCGACCCCGAGCCGCATCTAGGCGTTTCCGATTTCGAATACGACTGGGGCGGGGTGCCCTGGTACTTCGAAAGCGCCGCCAATCGCGACGTGTTCGCGCGCAATCCCGAGATCTACGCGCCGCAATATGGCGGTCACTGCCTGATGTCGCTGAGCCGCGGCTATCTCAGCGACGGCAAGCCGGGCCTCTACCTCAAAATCGGGCTCAAGCTCTATTTCTTCTATTCGACCGCGAACCGCGACGCGTTCCTGCTCAGCAAGGCCGAGGCGCTGGCGGCTGCCGCCAAAAACTGGCCCGGGCTGCAAAAACATCTGATCGGCCCAGAGGGCGAGACGCCGGCCTCGACGGCGCTGGCCTCGGCCCCCTCCGATACGTCGTCCAGCTCTGCGCCGGCCTCCACCTCGGCGCCGGCCGATGCCGCTGCCGCCTCCAGCGCCCCTGCCGTTGCTCCCAGCGGGGACACCAGTCATGTTCAACCCAACTGATTCTTCCGGAGATCCACGGATGGCCGATTTCATCGAGCTCAAGGCGACCGATCTTGCGGCGATGCTCTGCTCGCGCGTGTGCCACGACCTGATCAACCCTGTCGGCGCGATCGGCAACGGCCTCGAAGTGCTCGCCGATCCGGCGCAGGCGGCGATGGCCGACGGCGCGCAGGAGCTGATCGCCAATTCCGCCAAGCATGCCCGCGCCAAGCTCGAATTCGCGCGGCTTGCCTATGGCGCGTCATCGACGGCCGGCACCGATTTCGACACTCGCGAATGCGAGCGCGTGGCGAGGCTCTTGTTCGAGATCGAAAAGGCCGAGCTCGACTGGCAGGTGCCGCTGATCCTGCTGCCCAAGCACAAGGCCAAGCTGCTGATGAACATGCTGCTCATTGCGGCGGGCGCGGTGCCGCGCGGCGGCGTGGTCAAGGTCGAGGTCGCGGGCGCCCCCGGCGAGGAGGTGTTCACGCTCACCGCCACCTCCGATCCCGACAAGCGGCAGAAGACACTGATGCCCAATGGGGTCGAAGGCCTGATCAGCGGCGCACCGGAGGAGGGGGTAGACGCACGCGGTATCCAGCCGTTCTATACCGGTATTCTAGCACGGATGACCGAGATGGAGCTCAAGATCTGGGTCGAGGGCACGGTGTTCACCTTCACGGCCACGCCCAAGGAAAGGGCCAAGGCCGGCGGCGAACCGGAAAAGACCGAGGCCAGGGCAGCCTGACGCCGGCGAGGACGATGAGATGAAGTTCGCTGCCTCAGCCGCTGCCTGCCTCGCGCTTATAGTGCTGGCCGGCTGCTCGTCGGTCGGGCTCAGCGGCAGCGGTAGCCCTGACACGGCCAATGCCGCACCGGCCGGCGCACCGATCACCGACAGCATTCCGAGCAACGGCCGCGTCATCTCCGACATCAACATCGAGCTCTGCCAGGCAACTGCCAACGACGCCCCGCATACCGTCGACGAGGCGCTGCGCGACCTCAAGCTGTCGGCCGCCGCGAAAGGTGCCACCGGCGTTGCCAACGTCACCTCCGGCCTCGTCACCACGCCGACGCCGAAATGCTTCACCATGGCGCAGGCCATGGGCATCGCCTACGTCGCGGGCTAGCGGTCGACCGTCTTCTTAGCTCTTCGCTAACCAATTCGTAGGGAGATTGGCGGCATAGTTGTGTCCTGCTTTGGGCATTTGAGGCCGCTGCCATGAAGTCCTGCTTGATCGTCGACGATTCCAGCGTGGTCCGTAAGGTGGCGCGCCGGATCCTCGAGGATATCGACTACATCGTCGATGAAGCCGAGGATGGGCAGGAAGCCTTCGACAAGTGTCGCCAGGAGATGCCGGACGCAATTCTCCTCGACTGGCAAATGCCGGTGATGGGCGGCCTCGAGTTCCTCAAGCTGTTGCGCGCCTATATCGGCGGCGCGGCGCCGCACGTGGTGTTCTGCGTCACCGAAAACGACATCGGCCAGATCGCCCTCGCCCTCAAGGCCGGCGCCTCCGACTACATGATGAAACCCTTCGACCGCGACATCCTCGAA
>JBQCIY010000113.1:0-8318 GCA_051953275.1 Devosia sp.
CATCATCGGCTTTCACGGCCAGTCGGTGCTGCACCGCGCGCCGCAGCCGGGGCGGCCCGGCGCCACGCGCCAACTCGGCGACGGCGCGCTGATGCATCGGCTGCTCGGGGTCAGGGTCGCCTATGATTTTCGCAGCGCGGACGTGCGGGCCGGCGGCCAGGGCGCGCCGCTCGCGGCGATCTACCACCAGGCGCTGCTGCGTGGCCTCGGGGCGCATGGCGATGTCGCGGTGCTCAACCTGGGCGGCGTCGCAAACGTCACCTGGTGGGATGGCGCCGATCGCCTCATCGCCTTCGATGCCGGCCCCGCCAACGCCCCGATCAACGATTTCATCAAGGGCCTCGGGCTTGGCGGTATGGACCGCAACGGCGCCTATGCGCTTGCCGGCACGGTCGATGAGGCGCGGCTGGCGCGTCTCCTCCAGCATCCCTACCTCACCGCGCCGTACCCCAAGTCGCTCGACCGCTTCGACTTCCCCGCCAGCATGGCCGACGGCCTCAATGCCGAAGACGGCGCGGCGACGCTCACCGCCTTCACCACCAGCGCCGTCGGCAAGGCCCTCGACCTGTTGCCGCAACGGCCGGCCAAGCTCGTCGTCTGCGGCGGCGGGCGGCACAATCCGGCGATCATGCAGATGCTCGCGTCTCGCGCGCATGTCGAGGCGGTGCCGGCCGAAGCCGTCGGCTGGCGCGGTGATGCCATCGAAGCCGAATGCTTCGCCTTCCTCGCGGTCCGCGTGCTCCGCGGCCTGCCGATCAGCTTCCCAACCACCACCGGCGCCCCGCAGCCGATGACCGGCGGCAGGGTTGCCGGCTAGAGCTGCTTCTGTAAGAACGTTCTGGTGCGGCCCTTGGGAAAATCCTTGAGCGTACCGAACGGCACATAGCCGGCGCGCTGATACACCTTCAGCGCCACCGGATTGAACGTGTCGATATAGGCCCCGTGGCACCCCCGCGCTTTCCCTTCGGCCTCGGCCGCCGCGAGCATCTTGCCGGCCAGCCCCTGCCCGCGATGGCCGGCCTCGAGCCACAGCCACTGGATGTAGAGCCAGCCCCACGCGGTGTAGCCCGAGATGCCGCCGCACAGCTTGCCCGCATCGTCGCGCACCAGCACCGCGAGCGGCGTGCGGCCGGATGGGCCCACATCGGCTTCGTTGAAGCTTGCGAGTCCGCCGCCGATCAGTTCGAGCTCGGCGGCGGTCGGCGCCGCGCTGACCGAAATCTTCACGCCAGCGCCTTGCGCAGGTTGCCGCCGGCCCGCTCGAGCGCCGCCTCGCCGCCCGTGCGGTCGAGTTTGAGCAGCAGCATCACCGTCGCGAGCTTGATCACGCCGCCCGCCTGCGCCAGTGTCGCGCGCACCGTCGCCTCGTCTGCCCCGGTGAGCTCCATCACCATGCGCACCGAGCGCTCGCGCAGCTTGGCGTTGGTCGGCCGCATCTCGACCATCAGCCCGCGATAGACGTAGCCCAGCCGGATCATCACGCCGGTCGAGATGACGTTGAGCGCGACCTTCTGCGCGGTGCCCGCCTTCATCCGCGTCGAGCCGGCGAGGAACTCGGCGCCGGTCGCGAGCAGCACCTCGATCTCGGCGGCCTTGCCCACCGTGCCGCCCGGATTGTTGATGATCCCCACGGTCAGCGCGCCCTTGTTGCGCGCATGTTCTAGTCCGGCCGTGACGTAAGGCGTGTTGCCGCTGGCCGCGATGCCGATCACCGCGTCCGCCGGGTCGATACCCAGCGCGTCGAGGCTTTCGGCCGCCGCTGTCAGGCTGTCTTCGGCGTTCTCGACGGCCCTGAGCAGCGCCCCCGGCCCGCCCGCCATCAGGGCAATCGCCCGTTCGTAAGGCCAGTTGAAGGTCGGGGGCAGTTCGGCCCCGTCCTGCGCTCCGATGCGGCCGGAGGTTCCGGCGCCCAGATAGATCAGCCGGCCGGTGCTGCCGAGCCGATCGGCGATCGCATCGACCGCCCGGGCCAGCGCCGTCGCCGCAGCGGCGACAGCATCGAGCCCTTCACGCTGGCTGTCGATCATGCCGCTCACCAGTTGAGCGGTGGACCAGGTCTCGATGTCGGCGTAGCGCGCCGCGGCGGATTCGGTGGTGTGCATGCGCGCAGCTTTACTCCGGCGCGCACGCTGCGGCCAAGTCAGATGGTGACGATCGCCTTGATCAAGCCACTGCGATCCTTGGCCCAGGCCGGCAGCTTGTCGGCAACGTGGTCGAGGTCGGTCGCGTGCGTGGCGAGCTGTTTGGTCGGCACCGAGCCATTGCGGATCGAGTCCATCACGTGCCGGAAATCGACGTCGGTCGCGTTGCGCGAGGCGCGGATGGTCAGCTCGCGCCGGTGCACCTCGCCGTCCGGCCAGACGAGGTCGCCGCTGGTGACGCCCACCAGCGTCAGGCTGCCGCCGTTGCGCACGTAGTTGACCGCGGCCGCCATCGAGCGCAGCGAGCCGGTCGCATCCATCACCACATCGAAGCCGGTGCCCCGTGCAGTCTTGAACGCCTCGCCCTCTACCTCGCTCAGCCGCGCGGCCCGGAAGCCGAAGCCGCGCGAGGCTTCGACCTTGTCGTCGGCGGCATCGAGCACCGTCACGTCGCCGCCGGCGATGCGCGCGAAGATCGCCGTGCCTAGCCCGATCGGGCCGCCGCCGATCACTAGCACGCGCTCTCCAGCTTCAATCTGCGATCGCCGCACCGCGTGCGCGCCGATGGCGAGGAATTCCACCATCGCCGCGTCGGTCAGGTCGAGCCCGTCGGCGCGGTAGAGGTTGCCGGGTGGCACCACGATCTCTTCGGTCATGCCGCCCTCGGTATGCACGCCGAGCACCTTGAGGGACTCGCAGCAGTTGGGCGTGCCGTGCCGGCAGGCCTCGCAGTGTCCGCAGTTGAGATACGGATTGATCACCACCGGATCGCCCGCCTTGAGCCCGCTGCCCCCGGGATCGATCACGCGGCCCGAGAGCTCGTGCCCGATCACGCGCGGATAAGCGAGGTACGGATGGGTTCCCTCGTAGATGTGATAGTCGGTGCCGCAGATGCCGACATGCGCGATGGCGACCCGGGCCCACCCGGTGGGCGGCTCCGGTCGCGCGACCTCGATCAGCTCGAGATGGCCAGGTTCGACACAGCAAAGGGCCCGCATCAGCAGCAACTCCAGTTTTCGGTCCGCGCTGCTTCATATGCATAAAAAACGTTTGGCGACAGCAGTTTTTTGTGCATAGTTTCCAGCCGGCGCCAGCACAAACGGTTCAAACGGCGCCCAAGGGAGAAGCTCATGTCAATTAAACGCCTCGGCCTCAGGGCCGTGCAGATTTCCGCTCTGGCGGTGGCCGCGGGCCTGATCGCGCTCGGGCCGGCCCGCGCCGACAATCCGACTATTCCGGTGATCGTCAAGGACACGACCTCGCCCTATTGGCAGATCGTGCTCGCCGGCGCCTGCCAGGCCGGCAAGGATCTCAACGTCAACGTTCCGCAACTCGGCGCGCAGTCGGAATCCGACATCAACGGTCAGATTTCGATCCTCGAGAACGCGGTTGCCGGCAAGCCCGCCGCCATCGTCATCTCGCCGACCGAGTTCAAGGCGCTCGGCGCCCCGATCGACGCCGCTGCGAAATCGGTTCCGATCATCGGCATCGACTCGTCGGCCGACTCGCAGGCCTTCAGCTCGTTCCTGACCACCAACAACGAGACCGGCGGCAAGGTGGCTGCCGATGGTCTGGCTGCGGCGATCAAGGAGAAGACCGGCGCCATCAAGGGCGATGTCGCGCTGATCAACTCGCTGCCGGGCGTGGGCTCGCTCACCGCTCGCGACAAGGGCTTCACCGAAGAGATCGCGGCGAAGTATCCCGATCTGCACCTGGTCGCGACCAAGGTCGCCGACGGCCAGGCCACAACCGGCCTCAACATCACCACCGACCTGCTGACCGCCAACCCCAATCTCGTCGGCATCTTCGCGGACAACCTGATCATGGGTGAGGGCGCGGGCCAGGCGATTGCCGAGAACAAGGTTGCCGACAAGGTCGCGCTCGTGAACTTCGACAGCGACGACAAGACCCTGGGCTTCCTCGATGACGGCACCACCGCGGCCCTCGTCGTGCAGGACCCCTATCGCATGGGCTACGACGGCGTGAAGACCGCGCTCGCCGTGTCCAAGGGCGAAAAGGTCGAGGCCAACGTCGATACCGGCGCCAACCTCGTGACCAAGGCGAACGAAAACGATCCCAAGATCGCCGCCCTGATCCACCCCAAGCTGGACTGCAAGTAAGCAACGAACAAGGAGGTTGTCCCCTGTCGCATTTGACAGGGGACAGCGCCCGTGTCTGCATGTCCTCGGGGGCGGAGGCAAACCATGACTATTTCCGATGTCGCGCCGGGCGGCAAAGCAGCCGGGACAGGCAGCAGCGAGCGACATGACGGGCCCATTCTCGAGCTGCGAAATCTCGAAAAGCACTATGGGCCGGTGCTGGCGCTGAAGCCGGCGACCCTGGCGTTCAACTACGACGAAATTCACGCCATCGTCGGCGAAAACGGCGCCGGCAAGTCGACGCTGATCAAGCTGCTGACCGGCGTCATCCGGCGCACCGGCGGCGAGATCTTCTGGAACGGCACTCCGGTCGGCCTCGATACACCGCAGGAAGCGATCGATCACGGTATCAATGCGGTGCATCAGGAAGTGGTGCTCTGCCGTCACCTCTCGGTCGCCGCCAACATCTTTCTGGGCGATGAACGCCTCAAATATGGGCTGCTGAACAAGCGCGAGATGCGCGGCGAAGCGCAGCGGCTGCTCGACGATATGGGGTTCAACCTGCCCGCAGGCGCCGAGCTGGGCAGCCTCACCATCGGGCAGCAGCAGCTCGTGGCCACTGCCCGTGCCGCGCTGCGCGGCACCAAATTCCTGATCTTCGACGAACCGACGGCCTATCTCACGCGCCAGGAGGCGGCGCAGCTGTTTGCGCTGATCCGGCGGCTGCGCGACCAGGGCGTCACGATCGTTTACATCAGCCATCGCCTCGAAGAGGTGTTCGAGCTCGCCGACCGCGTGTCGGTGCTGCGCGACGGCACGCTGGTCGGTACGCGAAACATCAAGGAGACCAACGAGAACGAGCTCGTGTCCCTGATGATCAATCGCTCGATCGAGCAGATTTATCACAAGGAGCAGGTGCCGATCGGCGAGACCCTGCTCGAAACGAGACACCTTTCCGGCAAGGGGTTCGAGGACATCTCGCTTACCGTCCACCGCGGCGAGATCGTCGGCCTTTACGGCCTGATCGGCGCCGGGCGCAGCGAATTCGCCATGAGCGTCTTCGGCCGCAATCCCAGGACTTCAGGCGAGATCCTGTGGAAGGGACAGCCGGTCGACATCCGCACAGAGCGGCAGGCCATCAAGCTCGGCATCGCCATGGCACCCGAGAGCCGGCGCGACCAGGGGCTCAACCTCAACCTGCAGATCGGCTTCAACATCAACCTGCCGATCTATGATCGGCTGACCCACGGCATCACCATCTCGAACCGTGAGGAAGCCCAGCACGCCGACCAGCAGATCCGCGATCTGTCGATCAAGACGCCGAGCCGGCGCTCGCTGGTCTCGTCGATGTCGGGCGGCAACCAGCAGAAGGTGGTGATCGGCAAATGGCTCAACCACGGGGCGGACCTGTTCATCTTCGATGAGCCGACGGTCGGCGTCGACGTCGGGACCAAGGCCGAAATCTATCGGCTACTGGCGCAGCTGCTCAAGAACGGCGCCGGCATCATCTTGATCTCGTCCTACCTGCCCGAGGTGTACGAGCTCGCCGATACGCTGCATGTTTTCCGCGACGGGCGGTTGACCGGCAGCAACGGCTTTCACCAGTCAACGCACGAACAAGTCCTCGCCGAAGCGATCGGCGTCTAGAGCGTTCCAGCACAGCTGAACCGGTCTTCCGGTTCCGGGAACGCGACCAACCAGAGTTAGCAGGGGGAATCCATGACCACCACGACCGAGGAAGCAGTCTCCAAGGAGGCCCGGCGGGCGCGGCGCAACTACAACTTCCTGTTCGCCCTGACGCTGGTCGGCATCCTGCTGTTGCTGTGGGTCATCCTCACCATTTCGACTCCCAACTTCCTGACCGAGCGCAACATCCCCAACCTGCTGCGGCAGGGCTCGATGATTGCCATCCTGGCGCTGGGCGAAACCTTCACCATCATAACCGCCGGTATCGACCTCAGCGTCGGCGCCATCGCCGGCTTTACCACCGTGGTCATCGCCATGCTGATCCAGGCCGGCGTTCCGGTCTGGCTGTCGATCGTCATCACGCTGCTGGTCGGGCTCGCCATCGGCATCTTTCACGCCTTCGGCATCACCAAGATGGGGCTGCCGCCCTTCATCATCACGCTGGCGACACTCACCTCGCTGCGCGGCATCGGCCTGTTGATGACCAACGGCGCGACCATCAGCATCACCGACAAGGGCTTCACCGATTTCGCCACGCTCGACTGGCTCGGCATACCGAGCCTGTTCTGGATGGTCGTGCTGGTGGGAATTCCGTCCTACGTCTTCCTCAACCACACGCGCTGGGGGCGGTACATCTTCGCCGTGGGGTCGAACCCGGAGGCGGCGCGGCTCTCCGGCGTGCGGGTGCAATTCATCCTCTATGTGGCCTATTCGCTATCGGCCGTGTTTGCCGCCTTCGTCGGCATCCTGCTCGCCACCCGCATCGGCATCGGCAACGCCACGCAGGCGAACGGCTGGGAATTGCAGGCCATTGCCTCCTCGGTCATCGGCGGCACCTCGCTGTTCGGCGCGATCGGCTCGGTGCACGGTCCGCTGATCGGCGCGTTCATCCTCGCCACGATCAACAACGGCGCCAACCTGCTCAACGTCAACTCGTTCTGGCAGCAGATCATCACCGGCGGCCTGATCATCATCATCGTGTTCTTCGACCAGTTGCGTCGCCGCGGACGCTGAGGCGACCATATGGGAGCGCACGGCGGTGAAGAACGATGCGGTCTATAAGCAGGCGTTCAACGGGGCCCTCTCGATCATCTCGCGGGTTGGCCGGGGCGAGCGGGTTCCGTCCGAAAACGCCCTGAGCCACGAGCTCGCCGTCAGTCGCACCACCGTCCGCAAGGCCCTGCAGGAGCTGACCGACCGCGGCCTCATCAGCACCGGTCGAGACCGCGTCGTGATCGTCAATCCGACGCTGGCCGAGCAGTTCCCCGGCGCCGAGACCGTCGCCACGTCGCGGCACGTCGAGTCCAAGTTCATGGAATGGATGCTGCGCGGCGACCTCAAGGGCGGCGCGACCATCAACGTGCTGGAGCTGGCCCGCCTGTTCGGCGTTTCCACCACCGCGCTGCGCGAGTTTCTCAACGGCTTTGCGCGCTACGGGTTGATCGAGAAGCGCCCCAATGCCAGCTGGACCTTCAAGGGCATCACCCCGGATTTCGCTGCCGAGTTGTTCGCCGTGCGTGAGATGTTCGAGATCACCAGCGCCAAGGCGTTCATTTCGCTCCCCAAAGGGCATATGTCGTGGTCGCAGTTGCGCGAGCTCAAGGCCGAGCACCAGGCGCTCGCGCGGGACATCGACCGCCGCTTCCAGGACTTCTCCGAGCTCGATGCACGCTTCCACCGGCTCATCTTCGAGGCCTCGGCCAATCGCTTCATGCGCGATTTCTACGACATCATGGCCTTCATTTTTCACTATCATTATCAATGGAATAAGGCCGAGGAGCGGCAGCGCAACGCCATCGCGATCAAGGAACACATGGTGTATTTCGACGCCCTGACGAGCCGCGAATGGCCGCGCGTCGAGGCCGCCGCCAGGGCGCACCTCAAGACCGCGCGCGAGACCCTGCTCTCTTCGATCCGCGAGTGAACCGACCGGCGCGCGCGGCGTTGTCGCCGAACGAGTTCCCGGTTATGGCGAGGCGATGGCGGCCCAAGGTAAAAGCAGCACGATCCCGAGCCTGACCGGCGTACGCGGCATCGCGGCGCTGTGGGTGCTCGTCTATCACCTGCAATCGTTTTCGCGGCAGCTCGGGCTTGGGGCCCTCGGCAGCGTGCCGCTGCTGCGCGGCGGCTGGGCCGGGGTCGATCTCTTCTTCGTGCTCTCCGGCTTCGTGCTGATGCTGACGCACGAAACACAGTTTCGTGCACTGAGCTGGGGCAACCTCGGCCGCTTCGCCGCGCTCCGGGCGCTGCGCATCTATCCGGTCTCGACTGCGGTGCTGTTGATGATCCTCGGGCTGGTGACGGTCGACGCCACGTTCCGCACCTGGTTCGCGCAGGCGGCGGTGCCGACCAACCTCACCGCCACCGCCTTCGTCCGTACGCTGTTCCTCGC
>JBQCIY010000114.1:0-9893 GCA_051953275.1 Devosia sp.
CCGGATTTCACCGCCTCGATGTCGGCCTTGATGATCCGGCCATGAGGGCCGGAGCCCGGCACGGCGCCGACGTCGATCCCCGCCTCCTTGGCCAGACGCCGCGCCAGTGGGGACGCAAAAATCCGGCCCGACGCGCCGTTCGCAAGCGGAAACTCGTCGGTCTTGCCGGAGGCCTCCGACGCGGGGATGTTGCGCGCCTCCGCGGGGGGTGCCGCCGGCGCGAAATTCGTGTTGGCGGCTTTGCCGCTGGTCGCGGCGCTCACCGACTGCGCGGCGTTCTGCTGCAGGGCCGCCCGCTCGATCGTCTCGCTTCCCGCCCGCTGCGCTTCGGCCGCCTTCGGCGGTGGCGCCGGGGGCGCTGGCGCGGCCGTGGGGGCCTTGACGTCGGCTGCGTTCTCGCCCTCCTCGAGGAGCACGGCGATGACGGAATTGACCTTCACGCCCTCGGTGCCTTCGGGCACCACGATCTTGCCGATCTTGCCCTCGTCGACCGCCTCGACTTCCATCGTCGCCTTGTCGGTCTCGATCTCGGCGATCACGTCGCCGGAGGTGACGCTGTCGCCCTCCTTGACGTGCCACTTGGCCAGCTTCCCTTCCTCCATGGTGGGAGAGAGCGCCGGCATGGTGATGTTGATGCTCATCTAGTGCCTCACTCGCCGATGTCTTCGTTCCAGAGCGACGGGTTATTCTTGATGAACTCCGCCATCATGTGCTCGCACCTGGGGTCGTGGTAGTCCTTCACGTCGACGCCCGCGAGGGTCATCACGTCCTGGAATCCCTTGAAGTTCTTGCTCTCGGCGACGACGACGCGCGAGATGCCGAACTGGATGATCGTTCCGGTGCACATCATGCAGGGCGACAGCGTGGTGTAGCAGGTGACGTCGCGATAGGTGCGCTGACGGCCAGCGTTCTGGATCGCGTCCATCTCGCCATGCAGGATGGGGTCGCCTTTCTGCACGCGGCGATTGTGGCCACGGCCGATGATTTCGCCGTTCCTGACCAACACGGAGCCGATCGGAATGCCGCCCTCGTTCAGCCCCTGCTGCGCCTCCTCGTAAGCGGCGTCGAGGAACTTGCGGTCGAGTTCATCCTGCGTAGGCATGGCGTCAGCTCCGGTAGGTGACGGCGTTCACGGCGGCGACGACCTCGTCGACATTAGGCAGCGCCAGCTTCTCGAGGTTCGCGGCGTAGGGCATCGGCACGTCCTTGCCGGTGACGCGGGTGGGCGGGGCATCGAGATAGTCGAACGCCTCGGAAACGACACGCGCGGCGAGCTCGGCGCCGATACCGTTCTGCGGCCAGCCCTCCTCGACCGTCACGAGGCGGCCGGTTTTCTTGACACTCTCGACCACCGTCGCGCTATCCAGCGGACGCAGGGTGCGCAGGTCGATGAGTTCGACGTCGACCCCGGCCGCCACCAGCTTTTCGGTCGCCTGCGTGGCGTAGCGCATGCCCATCGAGAACGAGACGAGCGTCACGTCCTTGCCTGGCCGCGCGATGCGTGCCTTGCCGATCGGCAGCACGTAGTCGTCCACCTTGGGCACCAGCCCGGTCGAGCCGTAGAGAATCTCGTTCTCGAGGAAGACCACCGGATTGTTCGAGCGGATCGCGGCCTTGAGCAGGCCCTTGGCGTCGGCGGCCGAGAACGGCGCGATGACGTACAGACCGGGCACGTGGCTGTACCAGGACGAATAGTCCTGGCTGTGCTGGGCGCCGACGCGCGAGGCGGCACCGTTCGGGCCGCGGAACACGATCGGCGCATGCACCTGCCCGCCCGACATATACAGTTGCTTGGCGGCGGAGTTGATCACCTGGTCGATCGCCTGCATGGCAAAGTTCCAGGTCATGAACTCGACGATGGGCCTGAGGCCCGCAAAGGCCGCGCCGATCCCGACGCCGGCGAAGGCATGCTCGGTGATCGGGGTGTCGATGACGCGCTTGTTGCCGAACTCATCGAGCAGGCCCTGGCTGACTTTGTAGGCGCCATTGTACTCGGCGACCTCCTCGCCCATCAGGAAGATGTCGGGGTCGCGCCGCATCTCCTCGGCCATGGCTTCGTTGAGCGCCTGACGGACGGTCATCTCGACCATCTCGACGCCGGCCGGGAGATCCGGATCGGCAGCAGCTTGCAGCACGGGCGCGGCTGGGACCGCAGCCGCTTTGGGCGCCGGCGCCGGAGCTTCGGCACTGACCATCGAGGGCTCCGCCTTGGGCGCCGCCGGCGGCTTGGGCATCTCTTCGCCCGGGGCTTCGCCTTCGCCCAGGACCAGCGCGATCGGCGTGTTGACCTTCACCCCCTCAGTGCCTTCCGGCACGAGCAGCTTGGCGACCTTGCCGCTGTCGACGCTCTCGACCTCCATGGTCGCCTTGTCGGTCTCGATCTCCGCAAGGACGTCGCCGGGATTGACGGTGTCGCCTTCCTTGACCAGCCACTTGGAGAGCTTGCCCTCCTCCATCGTCGGGGACAGCGCGGGCATCAGGATGTTCGGCATGATCGGCTGTCCTCAGGCTTCGGCGTAAACGTCCGTCCAGAGCTCGGAAGCAGCCGGCTCGGCATCATTGGTGGCAAAATCGGCGGCGGCGGTGATGATGGCGCGGACGTCGGCCTCGATCTGCTTCAGGCTCTCTTCGGTCCCGTAGCGCTTTTCCAGAATGCGGTTCTTGACCTGCTCGATCGGGTCGTGCTCGGCGCGCATCGTGGTCACCTCGTCCTTGCTGCGGTACTTCGCCGGGTCGGACATGGAATGGCCGCGGTAGCGGTAAGTCAGCATTTCGAGGATGTACGGCCCCTTCCCGTCCCGGGCGTGCTGGATGGCGCGCTTGGCGGCGTCGAACGTCATGCGGATGTCCATGCCATCGACCTGCTCGCCGGGGATATCGAACCCCTCGCCGCGCCGCGCCAGGTTCGTCTGGCCGGAGGCGCGTTCGAGCGAGGTGCCCATGCCGTAGCGGTTGTTTTCGATGATGTAGACCACCGGCAGGTTCCAGAGCTTGGCCATGTTGAAGCTCTCGTAGACCTGGCCCTGGTTAGCCGCGCCGTCGCCGAAATAGGTGAGGCTCACGGTGTTGTCGCCCCTGAATTTGGCGGCGAAGGCGAGGCCGGTGCCGAGCGACACCTGCGCGCCGACGATGCCGTTGCCGCCGTAGAAGCGGTGCTCGTTGGAGAACATGTGCATCGAGCCGCCCTTGCCCTTGCTGAGGCCGCCCTCGCGTCCGGTGAGCTCGGCCATCACGCCCTTGGGGTCGAGCCCCATGGCCAGCATGTGGCCGTGGTCGCGATAGCCGGTGATCTGGGCATCCTTGCCCTTCTCGGAGGCCATGGTGACCCCGGTCACCACGGCTTCCTGGCCGATATAGAGGTGGCAGAAGCCGCCGATCAGGCCCATGCCGTACATCTGACCGGCCTTCTCTTCGAAGCGCCGGATCAGCAGCATGCCGCGATAGGCGCCGAGCTCCTGGTCTTTGGTGAGTTCGGGGACGTTGGACAGAGAAGCGGATTTATCCGCCTTGGGAGCGGGCTTGCGCGCCATGCTGTTCTCCGAATGCCGCAATTCAGGGAAAGATAGCGCAAGGCAGTGGTCGATGCCAACTCGCTCGCGATCTCAATGGATCAGGCTATCAGTCTATGCCGCTTTCGATTTTTGGCATTGCCTGATTTCCGGTTGATCCCATCTGTAAACCGGCAAGTGGTTTACCAGTCTCAGGATCGACCATGATCACCATGTCGCCCACCGTCGACATCGACAGCATCGACCGCGCCTTCTCCGTGAGGATATCCGGGTCAAGGCTTTTGGGATCGAACAGCGCGTTCTTCTGCCGGTAGGAGTCAATCTCGGCCTGCAGACCGCCTGAGGTAACCTTGAGCCCGTCGATGTCGGCGAGCATCGACTTGCGCCCCTCGATGCCGAAATTGCCGCTGAGCGCACTCCAGCCGAGATAGCCCTGGAAGGCCAGCAAGGCGGCGGTCACCAAGAGCTGGCGCCAGACGGAGGGGCGGCGAAGGCGGGTGGACATGCCGCTACCCTAGCCGAACAGGGTTGAGCCGAGCTTAATGGCGGCGACGCCGGACGAGGATGAGATCGCCGGGGCTGACCTCACCGGACGCGGTGACGAATTCCCCGCCGCGTTCGCCGGTCTCGACGAAGCCGAAGCGCTGGTAGAGGCGGCGGGCGCCATAGTTCTCTTCCCAGACCTCGATCCAGACCGCCGCCGCCGCGGCGACTTCGGACCGCCCGAGAACCCTCGCGAGAAGCTGCCCGCCAATTCCCTGCCCCAGCCGATCCGGATCGACGTAAAGCCGACGGATCTCGATGCCAACCTCGTGCTCGGCCGGACCGAACTGGACATAACCGACAAGCTCTCCGGCGACCTCGGCCAGCAGCACGCGGTCATGCTGGAGATAGACTTGCCATTGGCTTTCCGACAGCTCGGCAGCGAGGTACGCCTCAAGATCGCCGGGCGCGAAATGGCGCCCGAACGCCGCCGCGTAGGTCCGTTGCGAGAACTCGGCGAGACGGGTGGCCTCGGTCGCCTCCGCAAGACGCAATGCGGCCGACGCTCCCGTTGTCACGCCAGCGCGTGGAATGCCGATCGCCCCGCATACTTCGCGGCCGAGCCGAGCATCTCCTCGATGCGGATCAGCTGGTTGTACTTGGCGATGCGGTCGGAGCGGCTGAGCGAGCCGGTCTTGATCTGCCCGCAATTGCAGGCAACCGCGAGATCGGCAATGGTCGAATCCTCGGTCTCGCCCGAGCGGTGCGACATCACCGAGGTGTAGGCGGCGCGGTGCGCCATGTCGACGGCGTCGAGCGTCTCCGAGAGCGAGCCGATCTGGTTGACCTTGACGAGGATCGAGTTGGCGACGCCCATCTTGATGCCGCGCTGAAGCCGCTCGGTGTTGGTGACGAACAGGTCGTCCCCCACGAGTTGGATTTTCTTGCCGAGCGCCTCGGTGAGCGCCTTCCAGCCTTCCCAGTCGTCCTCGGCCATGCCGTCTTCGATGGTGATCAGCGGGAACCTGCTCACGAGGCTCTCGAGGAAGCGGATGTTCTCATCGGAGGTCAGTGACTTGCCCTCGCCCTCCATCTCGTATTTGCCGTTCTTGAAATACTCGGTGGAGGCGCAGTCGAGCCCGAGACAGACATCCTTGCCTGGCTCGTAGCCGGCGGCGGTGATCGACTTGACGATGTAGTCGAGTGCCGCCTCGGCGGACTTGAGGTTGGGAGCAAACCCGCCCTCGTCGCCGACATTGGTGTTGTGACCGTCGGCGTGCAGCGCCTTCTTGAGCGTGTGGAAGACTTCCGAGCCGATCTGCACGGCCTGTGCCAGGGTCTCGGCGCCGACCGGCAGGATCATGAACTCCTGCATGTCGATCGGATTGTCGGCGTGGGCGCCGCCATTGATGATATTCATCATCGGCACCGGCAGGACGTGCGCGTTGGGACCGCCCAGATATTTGTAGAGCGGCAGTTCGGAGCTCTCGGCTGCCGCCTTGGCGACCGCCAGCGAGACGCCCAGGATGGCATTGGCGCCCAGCCGGCTCTTGTTGGGTGTGCCGTCGAGCTCGATCATCGCGTGGTCGATGCCGATCTGATCGAGCGCATCCATGCCCTCGATCTCGGAGTAGATCTCGGTATTGACGAAGTCGACGGCCTTGGTCACGCCCTTGCCGAGATACGCCTTGCCGCCGTCGCGCAACTCCACCGCCTCATGCGCGCCGGTCGAGGCGCCGGACGGCACGATCGCCCGCCCGAAGCTGCCATCGTCCAGCACGACGTCGACCTCGACCGTCGGGTTGCCGCGGCTGTCCAGAACCTGCCGGCCGGTGACGTCGATAATGGAAGACATGCGCGAAATTCCCTGTGCAATCGATTGCCGGGCCCTTCCTAGAGCCGTCCGGTGACAATCGGAAGGGGCAGCGCGCAATTTTCACGGATCACCCTGACGGGTAGACGAAAACCCCTCCGATGAGACCGGAGGGGCTGGGAACTCGATCGAAAGCCTGGGCTCAGCAGCTGATCAGGCTCCATTTGCGGGCCAGGCGCTCGGAGTTGGCCATGGCCTTGCTCACCGACAGGCACCAGGCGTAATGGCCGGCATAGTCGAAGCTCCAGCGAGCACCGGTAAAGCCGCAGGAATCGGCGAGGTTTTCGCTCTCGGACCAGACGGCCTGCTGCGCATAGGCATGGCAGAAGAACGGATTTGCGGCCTGCGCCGAGGTGGTGGCGAACGTGGCTCCAGCGATGAGGACGGCGGCGGTCGTGAAAATCAGCTTGCGCATTTAGTCTCTCCTGTTGTGGACCCCGTCTCGGGGTGTTGAGAGACCTTCTAAGCAGGAGCGTTTGAACCCACCCTGAGGGTGCCCTTTAGCTTTCCTTCAGGTCGGAACTTCGACCTGCCCGTTGGCGATGAGCCAGGAAACCGCTTCCTCGACGGCCTCTAGGGAGGTGTAACGCGGTGAATAACCAAGCAGGCTTCCTGCCTTTTCGATCGAGTGGTTGGGGCTGCGCGAGATGTGCTCCCAAGTGGCCTGCGCGTCGTCGGGTCCCTGCATCTGCTTCCATGTCTCGAAGGGAGCAAAGCTGAGCTTGGGCTCCTGCCCGAACCAACGGTACATTGCGGTCGCATAGCCCTTGAGGTTGAGGGCCTGCGACGACACCGCATTGAATGCCTCGCCGGCCGCGGCGGATCGATGGGCGATTGCGCGCATGACGATTTGCGCCACGTCATCGGCGTGGACGTGATGCACCGTTTCGAGCCCGTAATTCGGCAGCGCCAACTCATCACCCCGCGCAATCAGGCTGAAGACCTCGCTGTTGAAATGGCCGGCCGGATTGAGCGGCGCCCACCCCGGACCGACGATGTGGCCGGGCCGGAACACGGTGGCGGGAAAGCCGGTGCGGCGCGCCTCGGCCAGGAGCCAGGTTTCGATCTGCGCTTTGTGCGAGCCATAGTCGCCAAAGCCATTGAGCGGCTGGTCCTCGGTCGCGGGTACCGCGGCGTTTGCACCGTAGACCCAGATCGTGCCGCAGTGGAGGAAGTGCTGCACGCGGCCGCGCAGACTTTCGACCAGGTGCTGCGTGCTCTCGAGCGTGAACGAGATCATGTCGATGACGATTTCGGGCTCGAGCGCGGCGATCCGGGGACCGAAGGTCCCTTCCCGATCCTCGGCATCGCGATCGGCAACGACGGTGCGCACCTCTTTCCACGCGCCGTTGGGCTGATACGGCGACCGGACGCCGCGTGACACGTTGACCACCTCGTGGCCGGCCTCGACCAGCCGCGGCACGAGGTAGGTGCCGACGTGCCCACTGCCGCCGATGATGATGACACGAGCCATTCTCACACTCCGTGTTCCGCCGAGCTGATCACAACTCGGCCGGATCGATAAAACTGACGAGTCGACGACGCAGATTAAATCAGAGTTAGATTTCTCACGAGGATGCGAGGGGACATCGGGGGATGTTGAGGGGGATTGTCCTGGCGGCCGCCATGGCGGTGCTGCTGGGTGTGGGGGGCGCCGGCGCGGCCGAGCGTTACGGCAATTTCGTGGTCTATCCGGAAAGCACGGACGTCATCGGTCTCGACGGCGAAATCGATGGCGACATCGTGCACGAATTCCACCAGGCGATGGCGGCGCGACCGCACGCCAAAGTGCTCGTGCTGCAAAGCCGTGGCGGCTACGTCGACCAGGCTTTGGCGCTGGCCGCGGAAATCCGGCGCCTCGGCCTAGGCACCGCGATCCCACGCGGGGCAAGTTGCTATTCGGCCTGCACCTTCCTGTTCTTTGCCGGTCGCGAGCACGTGGTGCGTGGCAATCTCGGCGTCCACCATGTCGCCCAGAGCGATGCCGCGGACGGCGTCGGGGTCTATGACGGCGACGTGCGCGACGCGCTGACCCGCTACGGGGCGACGGCGCCGGTGATCCACGCGATGGTCAACACGCCGCCCAGCGACCTGCATGTGTTCACCTCGCACGAGATCGCCTCGTACGCGATCAACCGGGGCTCGACGACCTGCCTCGCAGCAAAATATGCCTCGATGTAGGTAACCTCCGCCGTGCGGCCGGCGAAACAACTCTGTCGTTCGAGTTGATCCGGCAGGATGGGCGTTCACGACTTCGCCCCGGCAATCACAAGCCTGCAATCAAGCTGGATTTTGCGCGCGAACGCGCCAAATTACACTGCGAGACGCGGGCCCCGCGGCCCGAGGGAGATTTCGATGATCAATCTGACCAAGCTGGCTAAGGGCATTGCGATCGCCGCGGTCATTCCGCTGGCCGCCCTCGGCATCTGGACCATCCCGAGCAGCGCCGAGGGCCTGCTGCCGGTCAGCGCACCGACGCCTGCGGTGGATGAACCAGCAAGCACGGCGGCGACCGAGACTGCCGTCTTTGCCGGCGGCTGCTTCTGGGGCGTGCAAGGCGTGTTCCAGCACGTCAAAGGCGTGCAGAGCGCGATTTCAGGCTATTCCGGCGGCACCGTCGACAACCCGACCTACGAAATGGTCGGCACCGAAACCACCGGCCACGCCGAATCCGTGAAGGTGACGTTCGACCCCAAGGTGGTGAGCTACGGCAAGCTGCTGCAGATCTTCTTTTCGGTGATCACCGACCCCACCACGCTCAACTATCAGGGCAACGACATGGGGACGAGCTACCGCTCGGCCCTCTTCGTGATGAATGACGAGCAGGCCAAGGTCGCCAAGGATTACATCGCCCAGCTCGATGCGGCGAAGATCTACCCCGACAAGATCGTCACCGAGGTCACGCCGTACAAGAATTTCTTCCAAGCCGAGGACTATCACCAGGACAACGCCTACACGATGAAGGTGAATCCGGGCTACCTCGCCTATTTCGACGAGCCCAAGATCGCCGACATGAAGGCGCACTTCCCCGACTTCTGGATGGACAAACCGGTGCTGGTGTTCGCCTCCAACGCCTAACCTTCGCGTCCACGAGAACGCGCAACCTGGCCGCCCCTTGTGGGCGGCCTTCTGTTTCAGAGCTGCGCTTCGATGGCCTTGCTCATCTCCGCCGGCTGGACTTTGTCGCCGAAGCGGGCGACCGGCTTGCCGTCGCGTCCGACCAGGAATTTGGCGAAGTTCCACTCGATGTCGGCGTTGTCGGAGCCCGGCGTGGCCGCCTTGAGCCATTTGTAGAGCGGATCGGCGTTGGGACCGTTGACCTCGATCTTGCCGAACATCGGGAAGTCGACAGCATAATTGAGGGTGCAGAAGCTCGCGATCTCCTCAGCCGTCCCGGGCTCCTGTTCGCCGAACTGGTTGCAGGGGAAGCCGAGGACCACGAGACCGCGCGGCCCATAGATTTTGTAGAGGGCCTCGAGACCTTCATATTGCGGGGTGTTGCCGCAGTGGCTGGCAACGTTGACCACGACGCTCACCTTGCCGGCGAAATCGGATAGCGGCTCCGGGCCGCCGAGCAGGCGCGGCGCGGTGAAATCGGACAGGACTGGCATTTCAAGCTCCGACGCGGATGGAACCGGCGCTCCTTATGGCGTATCGCGCTTGTGAGCGTCGATCATCTTTTCCGTGAGCGCTCTCTCGGCTGTGGCCTTCTGCTTCTCGGCCTTGGTGCGCCCGAACTTGACGCGGTTCTCCGCGGCCGCCGCGTCCTTTTCGGCGCGAGCCTTGGCTTTGCGGGCCCGATTGAGGTTGAGGACTTCGGCCATCACACCAACCGGCTCTGCTCCATCGCGGCTGCAATGAAGCTTGCGAACAGCGGGTGCGGCTCAAACGGCTTGCTCTTGAGTTCGGGGTGAAACTGCACGCCGATGAACCACGGGTGGTCGGTGCGCTCGACAATCTCTGGAAGCGTGCCGTCCGGCGACACGCCGGAGAACAACAGGCCGTTCTTTTCGAGCACCTTGCGGTAC
>JBQCIY010000115.1:0-4204 GCA_051953275.1 Devosia sp.
CCGACTTCCGGTTCGGAAGCGTGAGCTTTGCCATCTCCGACCAAAGCCTCATCCGGAAGTTCAACGCCGGGGCCGCGATAGCAGCCAGCAATCGCTCGGTGATGATCGAATTCCAGGTGGACGATGTCGATGCGGTGCACGAGCAGGTGCAGGCCCGCAACGTGGAGATCGCAATGCCGCCGACCGACATGCCGTGGGGCAACCGCTCGATGCTGCTGCGCGACCCCGACGGCAACGTCGTGAACGTGTTCGTCCGGGGCCAGCGCGGGTAGGGGAACCTCCCGGCGGCCGGCTATTCCTGCGGCACTGCGACCGCCTCGCCGGTCGGGACCGTTTCGGTCGCGAGGAAGCGCGGGTCGTTGTAGTCGTTGGCGAAGATCTTCGTCGCGACCGGAATCTGTTTCTCGAAGCCGCGCAGGCGTTGATAGATCGAGATCAGGTTGATGATCGTCGTCCATGAGTTCATCAGGAAGCTGAACGAGTCGGCGACCTGGCCGAAGGCATTGAGCACCTGGTTGAAGATACCGAAGGTGATGGCGCCCGCCACGATGGTCGGCCCCATCGCGAGGTACGGAAAGAACTGCGCCGCGTTGATGAAGGCGTACCGGGCGACGTTGAAGTAGGTGTAGTGGAAGTAGATGCGGAAGTAGTTTCGCTGCACATTGCGGAAAAGGTCGCGGATAGTGACCGGCTGGGCGCGGCCCCCATCATCCTCGCCATAGACAAGCTCCTTGCGGAAGGCCGCCTCCACGCGCTGATTGGCAAAGTTGAGGCCGGGCAGGCGGATACCGACGACCGCGAACAGCACCGTGCCGGCGACGGCCTGGAAAAGCGCCAGCCAGACCAGCGCACCGTCGACGTGGCCGACCCAGGGCAGATCGATTAGGTGGGTGGACAGGCCCCACAGGATCGGCAGGAACACGATCAGCGTCATGAACGAGGAGACGACGTTGAGGCCGATGCCTTCGATAATCGAAGAGAAGTTCTGCGTATCTTCCTGGATGCGCTGCGCCGCGCCTTCTATGGTGCGAACCTGCGGCCAGTTGGCCATGTAGTAGAAGGTCATCGCCCGGCGCCAGCGGAACAGGTAGTGCGCGTTGAGGAAGGCGTTGAGCACCAGCACGAAGACGTTGACCGCGATAACGATGGCGACGGTCGAAATCTGCCCCAGATACTGGTCGAGGGTGACCGATCCCTTCTTGCTCGGATCGAGGGCGGTCTGGATGAGGTCGTAGAACGCGCCGTACCAGTCGTTGAGCCAGGCGCTGACCTGGACGTTGAAGTAGACGACCTCGATAATGGTCACCGAGCCGACGACGCTCCACCAGTACCAGCGGCGGTTGTCGTTCCAGATCGCCCATGGCACGCAGAACAGGTAGCCGGCAGCGAGCACGTATTCGTAGAGCCACACCTTGTGGGTATCGAAAAATGGGGGATTGGCGGGATCGGTGGTGGGCAGCGCCAGCCATGGCCCAAGGCTCAGATAATGCTCGAGCCAGGCACCGCCGGTGAACCACAGCGTCATGGCGACGGCGGTCCAGGCGATGGCCGAGACGAAGAAGGTTTGCGGATTGGGGAAGAAAGAGCGGAACACCGGCGGTTCTCCTCAGCCACGGTTGCCGCCATGTAACTGACAGTCATGGCGGGGAGCAAGGAAAGTGCGGGGCCCTTACCTCATTGTAATCTCGGGCGGATAGGGCTTTCCGGGGTGCGTCCAAAGGGTTATCCAAGCTGAATGAATGAGATCGTCAGCACCGCGCAGATCGAGGCCAGCGCCGAAGAGGAGTTGGGTGCCCACCCGATGTTCCGCGATGCACCGCGGACGGTCGAGTTCAACAAGCTCAGGAAGCGCCTGGTGCGGATGACGCGCGAGGCGATCGACAAGTTCGCCATGGTGCAGCCAGGAGAGCGCTGGCTGGTGGCTCTCTCGGGCGGCAAGGACAGCTACGGGATGCTGGCGCTCCTGCTCGACCTCAAGTGGCGCGGGCTGCTGCCAGTCGAGCTTCTAGCGTGCAATCTCGACCAGGGGCAGCCCAACTTTCCCAAGCACATCCTACCCGAATTCCTCAAGCGCAACGGCATCGCGCACCGCATCGAGTACCAGGACACCTTCTCGATCGTTACCGACAAGCTGCCGGCAGGCGCGACCTATTGTTCGCTGTGCTCGCGGCTGCGCCGTGGCCACCTCTACCGCATCGCGCGCGAGGAGGGCTGCTCGGCACTCGTGCTCGGCCACCACCGCGAGGACAGCCTCGAGACGTTCTTCATGAACCTGTTCCACGGGGGCAAACTCGCGGCGATGCCGCCCAAACTCCTGAACGACGACGGCGACGTCGAGGTGCTCAGGCCGCTGATCTACTGCGCCGAGGACGACCTGCAGAGATTCGCCGACGCCATGGCGTTTCCGATCATCCCCTGCGACCTCTGCGGCAGCCAGGAGGGGCTCGAGCGGAACGCCATGAAGGCGATGCTCGACGACATCGAGCGGCGCATGCCGGGCCGCAAGGACGTGATGATCCGGGCGCTCGGCAATATCCGTCCGAGCCACATGCTCGACCCGAAGCTGTTCGACTTTACGGCGCTGATGCCAGCCGGTCCGTCTAAATGACCAAGGTCGACGTGCTGGAATTGGCGGCCATCCTGCGCGATGCCGCCGAGGCGGAAATCCTGCCGCGCTTCCGGAGCCTCGATCCTGGTTCGATCCACACCAAGACGAGTGCGACCGACCTCGTGACCGCCGCCGACACCCAGGCCGAGCAGCGCATCAAGGCCCAGATAGCGAAACGCTGGCCGGAGGCGGTGGTGGTGGGCGAGGAGTCGGTCACGGCCGATCCGGCCCTGCTCCACCGCGTCGGCGGAGCCGACCTCGCGATCACGGTCGATCCGGTCGACGGGACCGCCAACTTCGCGGCGGGACTGCCCCTCTATGCCGTGATGGCCTCCGTTGTCGCCAAGGGCGAGGTGGTTGCGGGCATCATTTACGATCCGATGGGCGACGACTGGGTGTTGGCCGAAAAGGGCGGCGGCGCGTGGCTGCGGCGACCTGAGGGCAGCACGGAGCGGCTGAAGGTAGCGAAGGCGGTGCCGCTGGCGCAAACGGTCGCCCATGTGTCGATCAGCTTCCTCGATCCCAGCTCGAAAGTCGAGGTGCTCGGTAATCTCGCCAAGCTTGCCATTTCGGCGAATTATCGCGTCGCCGGACACGACTACCGCACCATGGCCTCCGGTCATTGTCATGCTGTGCTGTTCAACAAGCTGATGCCGTGGGATCATCTGCCCGGCACGCTGATCTGCGCCGAAGCGGGTGCCTATGTCCGCAAGTTCGACGGCTCCGAGTATCGGCCGGCCGATCTGAGCGGCGGGCTGCTGCTGGCGTGCGACAAGGAACAGTGGAGCCTGCTGCGCCACGAGGTCTTTACCGTATAGTTGAGCGTTCCGGCGAGGAGGAGGGCACCGTGAACCAGGCCGACTATTGGGCGATCGCCGACGCCGACATCGAGATTCAGAACCCGGTCACCGACCGCAAGCTGAGGCTGCTCGACGACTATTGCGACATCCGCGACGGCGCGCGCGTGCTCGACGTCGGCTGCGGCACGGCCTGGGTGATGCGGCAGTGGGCGGAACGATACAGCATCCAGGGGACGGGCCTCGATACCAACCGTGTCTTCCTCGATTTTGCCCGCAGCAAGCGGCCAGCCAAGGGCAAGATCGACTACGTCGAGGGACCGGCCGAAAGCTTCTCGCCGGAGGCCGGCAGCTATGACATCGTGCTTTGTCTCGGCGCAAGTTTCGCGCTCGGCGGCTTCGTCTCCGCGGTCGAATGGATGGCCAATGCGGCAAAGCCAGGCGGCGCGGTGGTGATCGGCGATATTACGCTGAAGCACCGGCCCGCCGTCTACACGCACCAGCATCTGCCACTCGACCCCATCGACGCGGCGAGCGTGGTGCAGCGCCATGGCGCCGAGGTATCGGCGCTGATCTCGGCGTCCGATGCCGATTTCGAGCGCTACGCCAGCCACCACCGGCATTCGACGCTCGCCTGGGCCCGCCGCAATCCCAACCACCCGAATACCGCCGCGACCCTCGCCAAGAGCCGCGCCGACTGGTTGGCCTATCTCGGCTGGACCCGCCCCCACTACGGCTGGACGATCTTCGTCGCCCGCAAGACCAGTTGAGGCCGGGGGCTCTCGCTGGTCTTCACCGG
>JBQCIY010000116.1:0-16911 GCA_051953275.1 Devosia sp.
CAGTGCACCGAGCTCTATCCGGAAAAGCCGATCTACGACATCCCCGGTTTCCCGCTGGTGAAGGCCCAGGAGCTCGTCGAAAACCTGCTGAAGCAGATCGCGCCGTTCGGGCCGCAGTTTCATTTCGGCCAGATCGTAACGACCCTGGCGCGGCAACCGGACGGCCGGTTTCTGCTGACGACGGACGCGGAGCAAGCGTTCCTCGCCAAGGTGGTGGTGATCGCTGCCGGCGGTGGTTCATTCCAGGCCAAGCGTCCGCCGGTCGACGGCATCGAGACGTACGAAGGCAAATCGGTGTTCTATGCCGTGCGCCGGATCGAGGATTTCCGCGACCAGGACGTGGTGATCGTCGGCGGCGGCGACAGCGCGCTCGACTGGACGCTGAATTTGCAGCCGATCGCGCGGTCGCTGACGCTGGTGCACCGGCGTGATGCGTTCAAGGCGGCCCCGGCTTCGGTGAACCGTATGAAAGAACTGGTGATGGAGGGGAAGATCAACTTCCTGCTCGGCCAGATCAGCCGGCTCGAAGGAGCGGACGGACAACTCTCCGCGGTGCACTTTTCGATGGATTCGGGCGAGGCCATGGTGCACGCGACTCGCCTGTTGCCGTTCTTCGGGCTCACCATCCGGCTCGGTCCGGTGGCCGACTGGGGGCTGCAGCTCGAGGAAAGCGTGGTGAAGGTCGACACGGAAAAATTCGAGACCTCGGAGAAGGGCATCTTCGCCATCGGCGACATCAATTCCTACCCGGGCAAACTCAAATTGATCCTGTCAGGCTTCCACGAGGCGGCGCTGATGGCGCAGGCGGCCAAGAAGATCGTGTCGCCGGATGAAAGAGTGGTGTTCCAGTACACGACCTCGAGCACCAAGCTGCAGCGCAAGCTGGGCGTCGTCTGACGATGAAGATCGTCGTGACCGACCAGGCAGGCGAGACCCATGAGCTCGAAGGGCTCGAGGGCTGGCGTGCAATGGAAGTGATCCGCGACTGGGGCCTCAACATCAAGGCCGAGTGCGGCGGCTCGTGCACCTGCGCCACTTGCCATGTGTGGGTCGAGGAGAACTGGTACGGCAGGCTCGCACCGGCCAGCGACGACGAGGAAGACCTGATTTACTCCACGCTCGACCAGAAGCCCAACTCGCGGCTGAGCTGCCAGATCATCCTGTCGGACGCGCTCGACGGCCTGAAGCTGACGCTGACGCCGAGCGCCTGCAAGGACGCAGGCCCGGCGTAGGCCGGGATTCCCGGAGCGTTCAGGTCCGGTTCAGGCGCAACTCGATATACGCCGCGCCTTCGATCGCGGAGGGCGTTCCGCGATCCGGCCGAGGGATAGACGACAATTCAAAGATTGCGCTCGGTGTCGCCGAGCGATGCTTTCCCATGGCCGCTCGCGGGTGGACTCCAGCCACCGGCGCGTCGGCCTGACGGAAGCCCGGTCCGCGCTCGTGAGGGCCGGTGGACCTGCGTGGGGCGGGCCTGCCGGCATTCGGCTCCGGGCGCGGACCGGGAATCCTCGTCCTATTCGGCGGCGACGCGGAGCTGCTCGGGCGCGGCAAAGCGGCCGATCCATGCGACAAAGCTGTCGACCCACTTCTGCAGGAAGAGGCGCGTGCGCTCGTCGGTGATGAGATAGTCGGCGTCGATCAGGCCCGGCTTCAAGGTCTGGTAGACCTCGGGGCGGCCCATCAGGACGATGCCGAGGACCACCAGGATGGAGCGCAGGTGGGCCTGCGCCTGCGCGGTGCCGGACTGTCCTGCGGTGGCACCGACGATGGCAGCGGGCTTACCCTCCCAGACGCTGTGGCCGAATGGCCGCGACGGCCAGTCGATGGCATTCTTGAGCACGCCCGGGATCGAACGGTTGTATTCCGGGGTCACGAACAGCACGCCGTCCGCGGCGCCGATGCGCTGCTTCATGTCGAGGACGGACGCCGGCGGGTTGTCCCACAGTGTCTCGTCGTAGAAGGGCAGTGCGCCCAGATCGATGAAGTCGAACTGCAGGCGGCCAAGCGCCAGCTTTTCGAGTGCCCTGGCGAACTGCAGGTTGGAGGAATTCGGCCGGATGCTTCCGACCAGTACGGCGACCTTGAACATTGCTTGCACCCCCCGCCCCAGGCGGTATCGATTTGTAACTGAGACACCAGATGTGCCCCGGAGGATCGGTTCGCAAGTCGGAACAGTTAGGGTCCTAAGGAACACACTGTTCACTTTGTGACGCCGGTTATTGCGCAGGCCTGGGATTTGGCCGAGTCTTGGTTGCGTACGTTCAATTTCGGAGGGGGAAATGGACTGGTACGTACTCCTGAAGTTTCTGCATGTCTCGTCGGCGGTCATCTGGATCGGCGGCGCCTTCATCATGATCATGCTCGGGATCAAGGCCGACCGCGGCAAGGACGACGCAGAGTTCGTCGGTGTCGTGCGGCAGGTGGCCTGGGCGGGCGAGCGCATCTACGTGCCGGCGAGCATCTCGACGCTGATCTTCGGTGTCGCGACGGCAACCGTCGGCGGGCTGTGGAGCAACCTGTGGGTGATCCTCGGCCTCGTGGGCGTGGCGGCAACCATCGCGCTCGGGATCGCCGTGCTGACGCCGCGGGCCAAGAAGGCCGAGGCCGGCTTCAAGGCCGGCGGTGTCACGCCGGCGGTCGTCGCGATCTGCCGGGACATCCTGACCATCGCCAAGTTCGACGCGGTGCTGCTGTTCACCGTCGTCGCCGACATGGTGTTGAAGCCGGAGCCGACGGACTGGCCGATCCTGACGATCATGGCGATTGTGCTGATTGCCGCCGCGGCCGTGTGGCTGACGCCGGCCTTCCGCAAGCGGCCGGCGATCGCCTAGGGCTTACGGCTTTTCCGCCGACCTCAGGACGTTGGCGAGCTCGGGGAGGAAGTCCTTCACCATCGGCGTGGGCTCGGTGGTGAACGGGAGCGGTCGCACGACCCGCATCGCGGCGATGCCGACGCGGACGGTCATCAGGCCATTGACGACGCCTTCGCCCAGACGCTGCGACAGGCGGGCGGCAAGGCCCTGCCCGACGAGCTGCTCGACGACGCCGTCGGTCAGCACCAGGCCGCCTGTAACGGCGAGGTGGCCCAGGATGGCTCCGATCAGGCGCCAGGTCCCCCACAGGCCCGGCCGGGCGCCGTAGAGGCGGGCAATGGCGCCGCCCAGGCGCACGCTTTCCCATACGACGAAGGCGATATCGACGAGAGCCCGCGGCGAGACGGTGGTGACCAGTGCGACGCGACGCGCCGAGGCGGCGGTGAGGGCGCGAGCCCGTGCGTCGAGCGGGGCCACAAGCGTACGCTCGGTGAATTTGAGCAACTCGCCGCCGTCGAAGAACTGCTGCTGGTCGGAGTGGAGACGCGTCAGCGCCCGAGCGAGGTCGGCTCGCCCGGCGTAGATGCCCGTGAGTTCGCCGACGATGGCGCCGGCGCGCCGGAGATTGTCGCTGGCGAGCGCTTCACTGGCGGCAAGCTTCAGATGATCGAGGGTGCGCAGGCGCCAGAGCGATGCGACCTCGCGGACGACGATCGCGACCAGGGCAATGAGGAACAGGCCGAGGAGGGTGAGGCCGAGCCAGCCAAGCCAGGAGTTCTGCGCAAAGAGGCTCTCGATCAGGGCGTTGAGGGCAAGCCCGAGGCCGAGCGAGAGGAGAAGGCCGGCGGTGCCCCAGAGGAGCCGGGCGAGCCAGCCCGGCTTAGGCGCAGCAACAGGAACGGTTTCAGGGTCCGGTTCAGGATCGGAATACGATTCTACTACCGTCGTCGTGGGCGAGGCATCGGTCGATGCGAAGGCCCGAGGGCTGCGCGGCTCGGCCGGCGCCGTGGCTTCGGGCGTCAGTGGGATGGCGACCGGGCGCTTCATTTGAGCCTGTCTCCGATCAGAAATTCGAGGGCGGAATCGAAGCGGATATGTGGCAGCACCGGTTCGCCGGCCGCGTTGCGTTCGAGCTGCTGCGGCGGCAGGAAGCGCAGAAAGTTGAGCTCGACTTGCTTTGCTTTGCTCTGTCCACCCCGGCCCGAAGAGGGCTCGTTCGACCAACCGTCGGGGCCGCTGGCTTCGAAAACTGATTCAGGATTGTCGGGCAAGTCGCCGGGGAACAAGGCGATTTCAGTGCTGCCGTCGTAACGGGTGCCGTCGATGGTTTCACCCGGCTCCGGTGTGCCGATGATGACGTCGAGATCCTGCACCCGGCCCTCGCGCGTGGCCCGGACCGCGGCAAGGGCGACGGACGAGGTGTCGGCGCCGGCAAAGCGAGCCCGACGGGCCGCCCGAGCCACAAGGCGGTTGAGGATGGCGTCCAGCCGGTCGTGACTGGTGTGGTGGAGATGGTCGGCCTTGGTCGCGGCGAAGAGGATACGGTCGATGCGGCGCGACACGATGCGGCTGAGCGGGTTGCTCTCACCCTGTCGGAAGCAGGCGAGGATGTCGGTCAGGGCGGTTTCGAGGTCGGCGACGGCGGCTGGCCCCGCATTGAGGGCGCGCAGCGCATCGACGAGGACGATCTGGCGATCGAGGCGGGCGAAGTGATCGCGGAAGAAGGGTCGGACGACGATGTCCTTGTAGGCTTCGTAACGGCGCTCCAGCATGGCGTAGAGGCTGGCGCTGCGCGGGGTGCTGGCAGTGGCCGGCAGCGGCGCGAAGGTTAGGGCAGGGCTACCCTCGAGATCGCCGGGCATCAGGAAGCGGCCCGGCGGCAGTGTCGAAAGCGCGTGGGCGTCGCTGCGGCTGGCGCGGAGGTAAGCCGTAAAGTCGCGGGCCAAGGCCTCCGCGGCGGCATCGGTCGCCGGGGCGGAGGCATCGGCAGCTTCGGCGGCGGCCAGAAAGATGCCGGCTTCCGGTGGAGCGCCGCCCCGGCGTGCACGGTCCAGGGCCTGGGCGGACCATTCCGCGTAGCTCAGCGAGAGCAGGGGCAGGTCGAGCAGCCACTCACCCGGGTAGTCGACGATGTCGAGGTTGAGCGTCGACGGGCCGGTCCAGCCGGCGAACCAGCGCTGCGACTGAAATCTCAGCGTCAGCCGAAGCTCGCTGATGCGGCGGGTGCTCTCAGGCCACACGGCGGGGTGGCCGGTCAGCGCCGCAAGGTGCTGCTCGTAGGCGAAGCGGGGAACGCCGGGGTCGGGCGCTTCGGCAAGACGGGCGCCGATGAAGCGGCCCTCGGTGAGTGCCGCGAAGCCCGGAAGCCGGCCGCCGGTCAGCAGGTTGTGGATCAGCGCGGTGATGAAAATCGTCTTGCCGGCCCGGCTCAGGCCGGTGACGCCGATACGCAAGGTCGGAGTGACGCTGCCCGCCGCGGCATCGGCGAGATTATGAAGCGCGATGCCGATTTCGTCGGCGAAGCTGGTCGGCGATTGCGGCATGCGGGTCCCGTTGCCGCGATGAGGTAAGTCTTCACCCGCTAAATGCAAGCAACCGGACGGCCCCGGCGTCCGTTTCCGGCAATCCTCTTGACTCGCTCGGAGGGCTGTTGTTCTCTATTTGTTCACATCGAGGAGAAACCCATGGACGCCAAGGCCGACGCTCCAGTCGTCGATGTCGAAACGACGATCGCCGCTGCGCCCGAAAAGGTCTGGGCCGCCATGACGAACCGTACGTCGCCGATGTTCATGGGAGCGACCATGGACACCGACTGGCGGCCGGGTTCCAAATACACGCTGCACGGCGAATGGCAGGGCCATGCCTTCACCGACTATGGCGTGATCGAGACGGCAATGCCGGGCAGGGAACTGAGTTTCACCCACTGGGCGAAAACGCCGGAGCCGCCGGCAAGCTACAACGCGGTGAAGATCACGCTCGAACCTCGCGGAGGCGGAACGACAGCGAGGCTTGCGCAATATGCCCGCGGCGAGCCCCAGAGCTTCGACGACAAGACCAAAGCCGAGTTCAAGAAGAACTGGGCGATGATGTTGGATGGGCTGAAAGCCGCGGCGGAGAGATAGCCACTCTCTCATCTCGTCGTCCGCGGGCTCGACCCGCGGACCCGGCGGAACCGTCAGCGCATTCTGAAGGCCCATCTGGGTGGCCGGGTCTGCACCCGGCCATGACGATCGAGAGATAGGCTATGAGCCGATCCTGGCCATATCGAACGGGGTGGTCTGGTAGATCTCGTTGATCCAGTTCTGGAACAGCAGATGCGCGTGGCTGCGCCAGCGGTTCTCGGGATCGAGCGTGGTGTCGCCGTTGGGGAAGAGGTTGACCGGCTGAGCCGGATTGAGGCCGGCCCTTACGTCGCGCTCGTATTCGTCCGCCAGCGAGCGGTTGTCGTATTCGAGATGGTTGAGCATGTGCACGGCCCGGTGCTTTGGGTCGTCGATGAAGCACACGCCGATCTCATCGTTGTCGATGAGGACTTCGAGATCGGGGCCGAGGCTCGCCCGGTCGATGTCGTTGTAGCGACTGACCGGGATCATCGGGCTGTCGGAGAGGCCGCGCAGCCAGGCCGAGCGCGGATTGACGACCTTGTGGCGGAAGACGCCGAAGGCTTTTTGCGGCATGCGATAGCGCTTCGCGCCATGGAAGTGATGCAGCGCCGCCTGGGCGCCCCAGCAGATGAACATGGTGTGGTGCACATGGGTCTGCGTCCACTTCATGATCTCGACCATCTCGGGCCAGTATTTGATCTCCTCGAAGGGGAGATGGGCGATGGGCGCGCCGGTCACGATGAAGCCGTCGAATTTTCGCGCGCGGACATCTTCCCAGGTCGAGTAGAAGGTCTTGAGGTAGTCCTCCGATGTGTTCTTGGACTTGTGGTCGGTGACCCGGACGAGGGTGAGGTCGACCTGCAGCGGCGTCGCGCCGATGAGGCGCGAGAACTGCGTTTCGGTGCGCTCCTTGTTCGGCATCAGGTTGAGCAGGCCGATCTGCAGCGGACGGATGTCCTGGCGCGCGGCGCGCGAGGAATCCATGACGGCGACGCCCTCATGTTCAAGCGTCTTGCGGGCCGGGAGATTGTCGGGAATGCGAATGGGCATGATGCGATCTCAGTTGGGATGACGCGGGCGGCTCACTGCGAGCTCCGCATTCGGCCCTTGATCGCGGCGGAGACGAGATCGACGAATTCTTCGCCGTCGCGGACGGTCGCGAGATCGGCCGCCTCGATGGTGTAGCCGTACTTGTCGGCGAGCTTCTGGTAGCGCGGCAGGCGGTCGTGCAGCAGCGCCTCGAATCCCCAAGCGCCGAAGGCGTCGGGGTCGACCTTGTTGTCATCGATGATCTTGTTGAGCTTCTTGAACTCCGCCCACTTCTTGGTGAGGAAGGGCGGCTGGTAGTACATCGGCTTGGGCGACTGCCGGAAGCGGCGGATCAACTCGTCGGCATCCTTTTCGGTCCCGCGGATGTAGACCAGCGTGGTGCTCTCGCTCAATGTTTTGATCACCGGGTCGGCCGGATTGTCGGGGTCGCACACCTCGATCAGCGAGCCGCCGGTGTCGGCGATGAAATTGTCGTAGCCGTAGAGATCGTGGGCGCGCTGGATGAACGCCGGCACCTCCAGCAAGGCGGCGGTCTCGGCGACGCGGTGCTGCTCCTGCCGGCGGCGATATTCGTCGAGCGGCAGCCCGCCCTTGGCCTTGTTGCCCGGCCGGCCGAGATAGGTCGAGAGCGGATCGAGATTGGCGAAGGTGATGGCCGAGGAAATCTTGATCGAGTCCGAGCGCAGCAGATCGCGCAGGAACGGCTGCTTCATCGCCTCGAGCTTGAAGTTGTCGGTGATGAACTCGCCCATGTGGCGGGTGCCGATGCGGTAGTCCACCGAGTAATGGAACCACGAGCTCTTGCGCAGCAGGGCGGCGAGCCGCGTTTTACCAACGCCGGCCATGCCGAACACCGTCACGGCGTGACGTGGCGCGTCATGAAACTCGTCCGGCGTATTGAAAAGCATGGCTCTTGTCGCCTGGTTGGTCCGGCTGAGGCCTTTAGAGGAAGCCTCCGGAGCGCACAAGCGGCACGGCAGAATCTGCCGCGCTGGCCGGACTCATTTGCCTGGTCGACGTGTGGCTCGAAACAAAACTAACAATAGAATCAGGAGCTTGAGAGTCTGGCATCGCCCTTGCATCCAGGTTGCCGAGTAGGCGCGCGCGGCGCGACCTGAAGCAGACGAGGACGGCAATGGGTATCTACGGGGCTCTCTCAACCGCGGTGACGGGGCTGAACGCGCAATCGTTCGCGCTCGAAAACATCTCCGGCAACATCGCGAACTCGCAGACGATCGGCTTCAAGCGTGTCGATACAAGCTTTCTCGACCTGATCCCGGACCAGCCGGCGAAGATCCAGACCTCGGGGTCGGTGCTGGCGCAGTCTCAATCGACCAATACGCTGCAGGGCGACGTCAAGTCGGTCACCAACTCGACCTACATGGCGGTCAACGGCTCGGGCTTCTTCGTGGTGCAGCCGGCGCTGGGTGAGTCCGACGGCACCCCGGTTTTCGGCAACACCAGCTACTACACGCGCCGCGGCGACTTCGACATCAACAAGGACGGCTATCTCGTCAACGGTTCGGGCTACTATCTCGAGGGCCTGCCGATCGACTCCAAGACGGGCAACGTGTCGAGCTCGCTGCCGCAGGTGATCCGTGTCTCGAACTCGTTCCTGCCGGCGCAGCCGACGACCCGCATCAACTACCAGCTCAACCTGCCGCAATTGCCGCAGAACGGCGCCTACCAGACCTCGAAGACGACCGGCAGCGAATTGCTGCAGCCTGGTGATTTCCTGCCGGCGGGGCCGCCGACCCTGGCGAACGCGGTCGCGACGGGCTCGGCGGCGTTGGCCACATCGACCACGCCCGCGGCGAGCGGCTCGGCCACGGCGGCAAGCGTCTACGCCGGTAATGAGTTCACTGGCGACGGCACAACGAACGACTCGATCGTCATCGACAGTCAGACCATCACGTTCGACGGGACAACCGACGGCACGACGGCGATCGCCGACAGCACAACGCACAAGTACACGCTTGCCGAGGCGATTCAGAAAATCAACCACGACCTGTTGGCCGGCGGTTCGACCGTCACCGCGGCGGCCGGAACGGGCACGGACGCCGGCAAGATCGTGCTGACGAATTCTGCCACAGGGACGACGTCGAATTTCTCGGTCGACCCCGGCACCACCGCCGGCGGCGGTTTCGGGACCTCGGTCGTCACCACCACGAATGGTGCTGCGGCCTCGGGCGGCGTCGTCGTGTCCGGCGGTCCCAAGTCCTTTACGATCACGCTCGATGGCGGCACGCCGACCACGGTGACGCTCTCGCCAACGGGCGGCACGAATGGCGACGGCCACTACTCGGCCAACGACATCAAGTCGGCCATCAATTCGGCGCTGACCACAGCCGGCGTCACGACGCTGGCCGCCACGGTCGATACCGGCGGGCATGTGGTGCTGACGAGCACGTCGGCGACCAAGGGAACGGGTGACACGATCGCGGTGGCGGACGTTGCCGCGTCGGGCCTGACCGCGGCGCTCGGGCTGGCGGCATCGACTGCCGGTACCTCGACCCCGACGCCCGGCACCGGCACCGTCAACACCGTCAGCGCCGACGACAGCAGCGCGTTCATCAACCAGTCGATCTCGGGCGGCGCCATTACGGTCTATGGAAGCAACGGCGCACCGGCCAACGTGCAGCTGCGCTGGGCCAAGATCGCCTCGACGGCGTCGGGCGGCTCCGACCAGTGGCAGCTGTTTTACGAGACCAACAGTGCCGCAACCGGCGGCCAGGCCATGTGGACGAACGCCGGCCAGACCTACACGTTCGGCGCCGACGGCGCGCTCAATCCGGCCGTCACCGAGACCGACCTCAGCGGCGTTTCGGTCGACGGCGTGTCGCTGGGCAATATCAAGCTCAACTTCGGCGCGGGCGGCATCACGCAGTTCGCCGATCCGAACGGCACCGCGGGCGTCACGACGCTCACCCAGGACGGCTATGCCGCGGGCAAGTACACGTCGGTGTCGATCGACGACAGCGGCCGCGTGGTGGTGTCGTATGACAACGGCCAGACGGTCGAGACGGCGCAGGTGGTGACCGCCAACTTCAATGCGGCCAACAACCTCAAGCGCCTCGACGGCGGCATCTTCGCGGCGACAGCGGATTCGGGCGAGCCCGTGCTCAACTCGGATGGTGGGGTGATCGGCTCTTCACTCGAGAGCTCGAACACCGATATCTCGACCGAGTTCACCAAGCTGATCGTGACGCAGCAGGCCTACGCCGCGGGCACCAAGATCGTGACCACCGCCGACGACATGCTGCAGCAGGCGCTGAACATGATCCGCTGAAGCGGACCGGTCGAGTAGAGTGAGGTTTTAAAGGCATGGGGCTCAGCGCATCTCTCGATAACGCGCTCTCGGGCATGTCGGTGAGCCAGAACGCGCTGGAGATCGTTTCACGGAACGTCTCCAACGCCGGTACGCCTGGCTACCATGTGCAGTCGCTCAGCGTCATCGACTCGCTGGGTGCCGGCTCGCTTTATGCGCGATCCGGGGGGCTAGAGCGCGCCTTCAACTCGACGCTGCAGGCCGCCTATACGACAGCGACGTCGGATGCGAGCTACGCGAGTATCCGGCTCGATACGCTCAACCGGCTGCAAACCTATTTCGGCAAGCCGGGCGACGACGGATCGCTCGACACGGTCTATGCCTCGTTCCAGACGGCGCTGCAGTCGCTGAGCACGAGCCCCGACGACTACGCGACGCGCGCCACCGCCGTGCAGGCGGCGCAGAACATGGCGTCGACGCTCAATACGCTGTCGGCGAACGTGCAGGGGTTGCGACAGGACGCCGAGACGCAGATCGGCGCCACGGTCAAGGCGCTCAACCAGTCGCTGCAATCGCTGCAGGACGTGAACTCGCGTCTCGCTATCCAGACCGGGGACCAGGCGTCGCGGGCCGCGCTCGAGGACCAGCGCGACCGGCTGGTGTCGCAGGTGGCCGAGATGGTGGATGTCAAGGCGACCTATGCCAACGACGGCACGGTGTCGCTGATGACCCGCGCCGGAGTCAGCATTCTCGACGGCAAGGCGGCGGTCTTCAACTTCCAGCCCGCCGGCGCGATGACCGCAACGAGTCAGTTCAATGTCGATCCAAGCAAGAGTTCGGTCGGGCAGCTGACTCTGACCACGACCTCCGGCAACTCGATCGACCTGGTGCAGCAGAAGGCGCTGCAGTCGGGCACGCTCGCCGCGCTGGTCAACCTGCGCGATACCACGCTGGTGCAGGCGCAGGGTGAGCTCGACTCGATCGCAGCCGGCGTCTCCAAGGCATTCTCCACGACGCAGACGGCCGGGACCGCGACGACCGCCGGTGGCAAGTCGGGCTACAGTCTCAACCTCGGTGCGATCCGCGACGGCGACGACTTCACGCTCGACTACACGCAGGGCGGCGTCGACAAATCGCTGCGGGTAATCAACTCGACGACCCCCACCGACTATGTCGATGCCAACGGCATGCGCGTTGTCTCGGTCGATATGTCGGGCGACGCCAGCACCGTCGTCAGCAAGCTCAGCAGCATCCTTGGGCCGTCGTTCACGGTCAGCGGGACCGGCACCGGCTCAAGTGCGGCGATCACCGTGCTCGACGACGGTTCGACCGGCACCACAGATGTCGGATCGCTGACCGCAAACGCGACCATAACAGGATTGCAGACGGGGGACGCGGCGTTCAGCCTCTTCACCGACAGCAACAATGTCGATTTTACGGGCTCGCTGACCGGGCAGGGACAGCAGACGGGCTATGCCTCGCGTATCCAGGTCAACAGCGCCGTCCTGAGCAACAATCAGCTACTGGTGCAGTACCAGGCCAGCACGTCGCTGGGCGATCCGACGCGCGCCAACCAGGCGCTCAACCAGCTGCAGGGCCTGATCTTTGCTTCGCCGCAGACAGCTGCGACCGACCCGTCCGCGACGCGACTTGGCGGCAACGTCAGCGACATGATCTCGCAGACGATGGACGACGTCGGCAACATGGCCGCCACCGCCTCGACCAATAACGACACGCAGTCGATGACGATGGAATCGATCAACCAGCGCCTCGACACCGACTATGGCGTCAACGTCGACGACGAGATGGCGCGACTGATCCAGCTGCAGAATGCGTACTCGGCGAATGCGCGGGTGATTTCCACCGTGCAGGACCTGATGAACAAGCTGTTGCAGATTTGAAGGAGTTCCTGGCGTAGATGACCATCATCAACCGGCAGATGTATCCCCTGCAGACCAGCATGTCGCTCATCAACAAGATGACCGACCAGTTCGGGGTGCTGCAGAACCAGCTTGCGACCGGGCAGAAGGCGAGCACGCTGGCCGATATGGGGACCAGCCGGGCCTACGACCTGTCGCTGCGCGCCGCCTCGAGCCGAATCGACAGCTATGCCGGCAGCATCCAGATGGTGGATACCAGGCTCACCATGTTCAACACGGTGACGTCGCAACTCGGGACGATCCAGAGCACGGCGCAGTCGGCGATGACACCGAGCGCCTACGGGTCGAGCAACGGCAATTTCGGCACGACGCCGAGCCTGGCGCAGAGCAACCTCGACCAGGTGGTCAATCTGCTCGATACGGACGTTGCCGGCCGTTACCTGTTTTCCGGCAACAAGACCGACGTGATCCCGGTGCCGGCGGCCGACGAGTTGATCAACGGCGCCAATGGCAAGGCCGGATTTGCGCAGGTCGCTTCGGAGCGGCAGCAGGCCGACGTCGGCAACGGGATGGGGCGACTGACCTTGAGCAGCACCGGCGATACGGCGACGCTGGCCGAGGATGCCGCCTCGCCGTTCGGGTTCAAGCTCTCGACCGCGAGCACCACGAGCTCGGCGGTGACGCTGACGCAGCCCAATGGAACGGCGCCGCAGTCGCTGGGCGTGCAGTTCACCGCGCTCCCCACCGACGGCGACAAGATCACAGTCGGCCTGACGCTGCCCGACGGCACGTCGGACAGCATCACGCTGACGGCGACAACCGGCACGCCGGGGGCCGGGCAGTTCCAGATCGGCGCCGATCCCACGGCCACCGCCGCCAACTTCACGACGGCGCTGCAGTCCTCCGTGCAGACCGAAGCCGGGACGACCCTGGTGGCGGCGTCGAACAACCAGGCGGCGAACGAGTTCTTCACCGGGCAGGGCCAGACGCAGATGCGCGTGCAGGGGCCAAACTTCGCCACCGCGACGCAACTCGTGGCGGCCGACCCGACCAACACCGTCACCTGGTACCAGGGCGGCGATTCCGCCGATGCGCGGGCGAGCATCACCGCCAAGATCGACGACAACGCGACGGTGCAGTACGGCGCCCAGGCGAACGAGAATGGCACTGTGAACCTGGTGCGGGCGCTCGCAGTGATGGCGATCCAGAACTTTTCGAACTCCGACCCGACGTCGGGCGGGCGGTTCGACGCGATCGCGACGCGCAACCAGGAGCGCCTGGCGGCCACGCATGCCAGCGAGCCGGGGTCGATCAACATGCTGACCGTCGAGCTCGCGAACGCACAGACGACCACCAGCAATGTGACGAAGCAGCATACCGCCTATCAGGCGCAGCTGACCAACATGGTCAGTGACCTCGAAACGGTGCCGCAGGAGCAGGTCGCGACCCAGCTGCTGGCGCTGCAGACGCGACTACAGGCGAGCTACCAGGCGACGGCGCTGATCGCCCACCTGTCGCTGGTCAATTACCTGCCGGCGAGCTGACAAGTGCCTCCAAGGTGAGCGGTCACGACAAGCCGCCGTTTACCGACTCCGCCTAAGCTTCCAGCCGAACCCTCCGAAAGGCGGCACGTGTCGAGCATTTTCAGCATCCTTGCGACGAACTATTCGACCGTCGGCCAGGCGAGCTACACGCCGATGAAATACACGACCGTCGACCCCGACGCCTATCAGGGGCAATGGACCGGCACCTTCAGCGACAACACCAAGTTCTCCATGCGGATTTCCAACGTACAGGGCTTTCGCGCGACGGTGACCTTCAAGACGGGCAGCACGGTCAACTCCAGCCAGGTGCTGATCGGCAACAACTCGTTCCGCATCGGCGACAGCAAGTTCGTGCTGGCAGGCAGTGGCCAGGCACTGGTCGCGCAGGCAGTGACCGACCCCGTGACCGGGGCCGTCATAGTCAAGCAGGGCTACGCTTCGCGCAGCTAAACGCAGGCGCTTCCCTCCTCTTGCAGGGCCAAAGGCCTTCGCCAAAAGCAAAAAACGGCACCCTGGAGCGCCGTTTTGATTCCTATCGCTGCAAGAAGGGATCAGCCGGCGTCGCCGCGCAGGCCCGCCGCGAGCTCGCGATTGATCTTGATCAGGATGTCGAGCTTGTCCGCATCGGGGGCCACCTGAAGCTCAGCGGTCTGCGAAAGCACGAAGACACCGAGGTTGGCGACATGCTGGCGGACGTCCAGCGCAAGCGGCGAGGCTGCGTCGGTGACCGACGTTAGAAAGATGGTCCAGATCTGGCGATTGAACTTGAGGGCGGTGGGGAGTTCGCTCGAGAGAAGGTCCCAGTTTTCGCGGATGCGCTGGAAGTGTGCCGCCGCAGAGGACAGGAGGTTGGCTTCGAGGTCACGTGGGGGGACGGTTTGGCGTGCGGCCTGATTATAGGCCTGCACCGCTTGGTTCTGCATTGTGGGAGTGCTCTTGCTCGAACTCGATCAGCTTCTTGGAAGCCTTGAGAGCCTTGTAGAGGTTGTTGGTTAATATCTCATTGTTGATTTCGTCCAAAACGGGCACACATGCGGGCATCTCGGTTGCAATCGCGTTAACGAGCGAAAAGTACTCGGTCCGCGACGCCTGGAAGCTGCCCTCGAGGTACATGAGCTGCACCGCCAGATAGATAAGCTTGGCGGTGGTGTCGGCCCGGGCCGGCGTCATGATGTCCTTCTCGCGCAGGATCGGCAGCTTGCCATCGATGGTGAGCCGCGTGCGCTGGTCGGCGTTGGTAATGACGCAGCCGCCGATGATCAGGCGCTCGCCGGGCTTGAGTTCCACCTTGAGCGACATGCCGGTTCCTTCTGACGCAATGGACGTTCGAATCGTGCCTCGCCAAGCCTAGAGGGCGGCGGGCAGGGCGGGAACTCAAATCCGGCATTGCCGGAAAAGCAAAAGGCGGGCCGGAGCCCGCCTTTCGTTGTCTTGTGCGACCGCTGCTTACTGGAGCAGACGGAGAACCGACTGCTGGCTCTGGTTGGCCAGAGACAGGGCCGAGACGGCGATCGACTGGCGGGTCGACAGCGCCTGGCTGTTGGCGGCTTCTTCGTTGGTGTCGGCGAGCGTGAGGTTCGACGCACCGGTCTGGAGCACGTTGATCAGGTTCTTGGAGAAGTCCTGGCGGATCTGCACGATCGACAGGTTCGAACCCAGGGTCGACGCCTGCGACCGAAGTGTGTCCGACGCGGTGTTGAGACTGTCGAGAACCTTGTTGGTCCCGGTGTTATCGAGGAAGTCGGTGCCGGCCTTGAGGTTGGCGAGGCCGAGCCCGCTCGGATCGTCGGTCACGCCGGCGATCGTCAAGGTCGATTTGCCGGTCTCGTTGAACACCAGCTTGAGCTGGTCGCCATTGAGCAGGTTGACGCCGTTGAAGGACGCGTCCTGGGCCGTCGTCTGAATCTGCGTGATGACGTTGTTGTACTGCGAGACGAGGCTGGCGCGGGTGTTCTGCGCATTGGTGTCAGCCACCGGAGCACTCGGCGTCACGGTGCCGAACGGCTTGCCCGAGCCGACCGACGTGCCACCGAACGTGCCGATCGTCGAGGACGCCGCGTCGTTGGTGGTGGTGAAGGTCAGAACGCCGGTCGAGTCGATCGAGGCCGTGAGGTTGTTGGCTGCAATCGCCGTGTTCAACTGGTCCAGAGTCGAGACCTGGCCGGCGCCGGTGCCGAACGTGATGTTCGTGGCGGTGCCGCCGCCGGTGGCGCCAATGGTCAGCGTCTTGCCGCCGAGAGCGGTGGAGGCCGTACGCGCCGTGGTGCCGGCGGTGAGGCCGAACTGCGTCAGGGTGCCTGCGTCGCCGCCGAGCACCAGGTCGGCGTTGGTGCCGCTGTCGAGGGTGATCTTGCCGCCGGAGAAGGTCGCCGCCGTGGAGGTGCCGGTGATCGCATCGATAGCATCGGTCACATCCTTGACGGTCAGCGTGCTGCCGGCGCCGACGCCGATGACGAAACCGCTGGTCGCGTCGCCGGTCTTGGTCGTCTGCGAGGTCGAGAAGGTGATGCTGACGCCGTTGACCGTGATGGCCTTGCCGTCAGTCGGGGTCGCCGCGAGTGTGTCGGAGTTGGATGCCGAGACGAGCGTAGTCGCGCCAGTGATATCGACCGGGGTGGTGAGGTTGTTCTTAACTTCGGTGCCAGTCACGGTGTTGCTGGTGTAGCTCGTGGTGCCGAGCAGGTTGGCCGCGGTCGCGCCGCTCACGGCCGTTGTGGCGGCAGTCGACTTCGACGAATAGCCCGAGGTCGCCTGCAGCGCCTGGTTGGCGATCGACTTGGCCGTGTCGACAAGCTTCTGCAACGAGGTGATGCCGGTGTTTGCAGCCTGCAGAACCTGCACGCCGTTGCCGATACCGTCGAGGAGGTTAGAGATGTCGCTGGCGCGATTGTTCAGCGAGGAGGCGGTGAAGTAGTTGGTCGGATTGTCCAGGGCGCTATTGACCTTGTTGCCCGTGGCAAGACGATTCTGCGTCTGCGAAAGGAGGTCGGCGGTGGACTGCAGCGAGAGCAGGTTCTGGCGAACCGACGCTGACAGAACGATATTGGACATAGTTTTTCCTCTTCTAGGGTTCGTCGCCTCTTCTGAGACGCTCGCCGAAGAGTTTGACCCGGAGTCCGTAAAGAAGGGTTAAGGCGCAGCCGCAATCGTTAAGATTTTCGGGCCGAATCCGATCGCCGGTCGGACGACGCTAAGTCCCGTGAATCCGGGGGCTTTTGCCGATGCGGCAAAGTTTGCCCAGCGTCGCCG
>JBQCIY010000117.1:0-12784 GCA_051953275.1 Devosia sp.
GGGCCGCACTGGCAGGCGATGCGGCTGTCGCGCGACCGGCGCTGGGGCACGCCGGAGCTCGTCAACTACATCGCGGCGCTCGGGCAGTCGGCGGCGCAGGACGGCTGGCCGGGCCTCCTGATCGGCGACATGGGGCTGGCGCGCGGCGGGCCGATGCCGACCGGGCACGCCTCGCACCAGATCGGGCTCGACGTCGACATCTGGGACACGCCGATGCCCGGCCACACGCTGAGCGCCAGCGAGCGCGAAAGCATGGGCGCGCCCTCGATGCTCAAGCCGGGCACCGGCAACACCCGCGACGTCGATCCGGCAAAATTCGGCGAGGGGCAGCGCATGCTGCTCTATCGCGCCGCGACGCTGCCGGGTGTGGCGCGCATCTTCGTTGCGCCCGGGATCAAGAAGGCGATGTGCGCCATCAACTGGCGCGACCGCAGCTTCCTCGGCAAGCTCAGGCCCTGGTACGGCCACGACGACCATTTCCACGTCCGGCTCGAGTGTCCGCCCGGCGCCACCCAGTGCCAGCCGCAGGCGCCGGTGCCCGCCGGTGACGGCTGCGGCGCCGATCTCGCCTGGTGGTATACGGCAGCACCGTACAAACCCACCAAACCGTCGCCGCCGCTCACCGTCGCCGATCTGCCGAAACAATGCCAAGCCGTGCTGGCGGCGAACTGATCCCAGCCGGCGGTCGCACCGTCGGTCATGGCGTCGCGAGGAAAAATTGCGGCTCCATCTCCGGAAACCGGCTCATCGCATGCTGCAGCAGGCGGAGGTTGTAGTTGTTGTTCCGCGCGTCAGGCATGGGCAGCTTCATCGCGATCTCCCAGATCAGAGTGACCGCGGTGTAGTCCGTCTGGTTGCTCAACTGGATTTTGTCGTTCACCTGGCCGGCCAGATCGGTCCAGTAGCTGGGATTGAAGGGATACGCCTCGATCGCGGCCTCGCGGGCAGCGGGCAGATCGACGGGCAGGCCCATCCCCTTGGCCTTCTGCACTTCACTGCCGGGGAGCGCCGCCATCGGCATCAGCGGCGCCAGCACATTGGCGAACGCCGCGCGCAGCACGGGATCGTTCGCCAGCGGCGATGCCTGTGCCATTTTCATGCGAGCAAATATTTCGCCGCTCGCCGCCCTGGCTTTGGCATAGCTGCCGGTGTCCGTCTGCATGATGTAGACCGCTGCGCCCACCGCCGGGTCGCGGCCGGCCTCGAAGCGCAGGCCGCTGAACAGCGCGCAGGCCGCCGGCATGATGCCGCTCTCGCAGTGCGCCGACGCTGGAAACATCATGATTGTCGGGATCAGCCTGAGGGCGGCTTCCGCGGGGTCCGCCTCCATGAGCACGGCAAGTGTGGCGTCCCAGCCTCGTGCCGTCGGCGGGAGCAGGACGCCGTCGAGCGCGTCCTGCGCCAGCCGAGCGAGCCGCGGCGAGGTGGCGGCGGCAAGCACCTGCGCGTTCGCATTGCGCAGGCCGGCAGGCAGCGAGTAGGGCAGATCGGTCGCGTTCGCCGAAACGAGCGTCCAGCGGCGCGACACATCGGCGACACGCGGCATGGCCTTCGCTTCGGCATAGGGCACGCGGAAGTCGGCTTCGAGGCGCGACGGCAGCCGGCCGCGCTGCTGGGCCGCTGCGAGCAGCGCCGGCTCGATCGGAAAGACCTGCGCGAGGACAGGCCACAACACGCTCGGAGCGGCCCGGTCCGGATCGAAGCGCAGATCGCCGATGCGGCGGCCGTTGCACGTCTCCGCGAGCCCGCCGGCGCCGTCGTCGACCGTGGCGATCTTGTCCGCCATCATCGCCGGGATGGTCAATGTCAGCTCGGTGTCGGAGTCGCAGTCACTGGTCGTCGTCTGGCCCATGGCCTTGAACGCGAACTGCTGGCCGTAGCGCGCGGTGCGTGCCTCCAACCGGCCGTAAGGTATCGTGGACAAGGTTGCCGAAACGAACGTGCCGGCTGCGGTATCGATGGTGAAGATGCGTTGCAGGACGAAGTCGATGAGCGTCGACCGGCCGCCTTGCGCCAGCAGTGTCCAGTCGGAGGCGAGGTCGATGCTGACCGTGCTGTCGACCTTCATCGACTCCGGGCCGGCGCCTTCCTCTTTATAGACGAGATGCAGGGTCGCTGCCGGCCGCTGGCCCGCCAGGGCCATATACTCCGCCGCGGTCAGGAACGGATTGCGCAAGGTGGCAGCCTGGTCCGCCGCCTCTGCCGGATATGCCAGTCCGGCACATAGCAGGGTCGTCAATAGCAGGACACGCATCGATCTCTCCGCTCGAAGTGGAGCGGATTGTGACAGGTCCGGACGCGGAACCCTTGAGTTGCATCAAGCAGCGCAACCGCGGCCGCCCGAACCAGCCAATGTCCGGCGATGCTGGAAATATCCCACCGGCGCATTAACTCTCGCTATAAGACCTCCGCCCTCTCAGCGAGAACCATCATGAAATCCATCGGTTTCCTCTCCTTCGGCCACTGGAATCCCTCGCCGCATTCGGGCACGCGCACCGCGTCCGATGCGCTGCTGCAGTCGATCGATCTCGCGGTCGCAGCCGAAGAGGTGGGGGCCGACGGCGCCTATTTCCGCGTGCACCATTTCGCTCGCCAGCTCGGCTCGCCGTTCCCGCTGCTCGCCGCTGCCGGCGCCAAGACCAAGCGGATCGAGATCGGCACCGCCGTCATCGACATGCGCTATGAAAACCCGCTCTACATGGTCGAGGATGCGGGCGCCGCCGATCTCATCGCCGGTGGCCGGCTGCAGCTCGGTATTTCGCGCGGTTCGCCGGAGCAGGTGATCGACGGCTTCCGCCATTTCGGCTACGTGCCGGCCGAGGGGCAGACCGATGCCGACATGGCGCGCGGTCACGCCGAAGTGTTCCTCGAGCTGTTGAGCGGCAAGGGCTTCGCGCAGCCCAATCCGCGGCCGATGTTCCCCAATCCGCCGGGCCTGCTGCGGCTCGAGCCGTTCTCGGAAGGCCTGCGCGAGCGTATCTGGTGGGGCGCGGCCTCGACGCCCACGGTGCAGTGGGCGGCCAAGATGGGCATGAACCTGCAAAGTTCGACGCTGGTCTTCGACGAGTCCGGAAAGCCGTTCCACATCCAGCAGGCCGAGCAGATCCGCGCCTACAAGGCGGCGTGGAAGGAGGCGGGCCATAGCCGTACACCGCGTATTTCGGTCAGCCGCTCGATCTTCCCGCTGGTCAACGACATGGACCGCGTTTATTTCGGCGGCGACAGCAGCGAGGATCACTTCGGCTATATCGAGCCGACCAAACGCGCCGCCTTCGGCCGCTCCTATGCCGACGAACCCGAGAGGCTCATCGAGCAATTGCGCAGCGACGAGGGCATCCAGGAGGCGGACACGCTGCTCCTCACCGTGCCCAACCAGCTTGGGGTCGCCTACAACGCGCACGTCATCGAGTCCGTGGTCAAGCTCGTCGCACCGGCGCTCGGCTGGCGTTAAGCGGGCGACGCCGTGCTCTGCCGCGGTTCGGTGCGACCGGGCCGGGCGCCGATCTGGCGGATCAGCAGCAGCGCAAGCGCCGCCATCCAGATCATCGGCGCGTAAACGCTCACGCGCTCGACCAGCCCCATCCAGGGCGTCGGCCGGTTGGCGGCGATGTCCGCGATCCGGGTGCTGACCGTCGCTCCGGCAACCAGCATCGCGCCGACCGTGGCGGCCGAGAAAACGCGGAAACCGCGTCCTAGGGCGAGCGCGCCGGCGCCCATGAAGGCGATCATCAGCAGCACCGCCGCCACGGCAAAGGCGATGTGGAGGTCGTCGGTCTGGGTAAACTCGGTGCCGCGCATATGCATGGGCGCCATATAGCCCCACAGGAACCCGTTGAGCCCGAAAAGCAGGACCAGCACCGAGGCGAGCTTCAGCCAGGTCCGCCCGGCCGCCGCGCGCCAGATGCCCGCCCCGAAGGCGAGCGTGAGTAGGGTATAGGGGTAGCCCATCGCCATCCAGAACGGCCGCGACGGCGCCCCGATGGCGGACAATTCACTCACCTGCTGCGCCGTATAGTCATAGCCGGGATAAAGGAGTGTAGCGGCGGCAAGGTCCGTGCCGATATAGAACGCCCCTGCAGCGACGCCGCAGAGCAGCAGCAGTTTCGTCACGAACATTTTCTGGCTCACGGTTGGCGTAGTGCGCCCAACATGCGTTGGGCAGGCTGCCAGCCGGTTGATCGGCGTCAATTGCGCCGATCGGGATATGCGGTTGCCGCAGTCTTTGCGATCGGGCAGGATCCATCGACAAGATGAACCCCAGAATGCGCGATTACCGGATAGAGCCGCTCACCGAAGCCACCTGGTCGGCCTATGCCGCGCTGATCGAACGGCACGATGGGGTGTTCGGCGGCTGCTGGTGCCTCGGCTTCCATGCGGAAGGCAAGCCGGGGACCCTGAGCTATGCCGAACGCGCCGCGGCCAAAGAGGCGCGGGTTCGCGATGGCCGCGCGCACGCGGCGCTCGTCTTTGCGGGTGAGTTCTGTGTCGGCTGGGCGCAGTTCGGCAGTCCGGGCGAACTGCCGCGCATCAAGAACAAGAAGATTTACGAGGTTGGGCTCGGCCCACTGCCGCGCTGGCGCATCACCTGCTTTTTCGTCGATCGCGCGCACCGCAAGCAGGGTGTCGCCACTGTTGCGCTCGAGGGTGCGCTTGCCGAAATCCGCAAGCTCGGCGGCGGAGTGGTCGAAGCCTATCCGGAAGACACGCATGGCGGCAGGACCTCGCCCACGTTTCTTCATGCTGGGACCGTGGCGATGTTCGAGGCGGCCGGCTTCAGTCGCGATCGTGCCATCGGCAAGAACAAGTGGGTGGTCCGCCGCACACTCCGGGCCGCACGTCGATGAGGGGCGGGCGGCGCGCTCCTCGCGCCACCCGAAGGATCCGGCGGCGACTAGGCCGCTGGAGCGATGTTCTGGTTGAGCCGGAAGACGTTCTCCGGATCGTACATCTGCTTCACCTGCTGCAACCTTGCCAGCGTGTTGGCCGGGTAGGCGGCGGCAAGGCCGTCCTTGCCCTCGTCGGCGAGGAAGTTGACGTAGGCCGAGCCGGTCGAGGGCACCGAGTCCATCGACGATTGCGCCCACCGCTCGAAATGCGCCACCACGTCGGCGCCGCCGCCGTACATCGCAAGGAACGCCACCATCGCTTTGGCTCCGCGGTGTGCGAACGCCGTCGCGCCCTGTGGCACGCGGCCGAAGGCGCCGCCGAGCGCACGCAACTGCACCATCTTCATGGGCGCTTCACAGCGCTCGATCGCGGTCAGGATGTTGTGGGCAGCGGCGAGGTCGATGCCGTCGACGAAACGCGATCGGATCGACACGGAGCTGCGCATCTCGGCCGGTGGGTCGAGCGCATAAAGCGATGACAGGGGCGCGGGGCGTACGAGGTCGGCGAGCGGGGTCGCCAGCGCGCGGAACGGCGCAATCGCCTGCTGCGCACCCTCGGGGCCGCCCGCATAGGCCATCATGGCAATCAGCGCGAGCTTGCCGTGCGCTTCCGGTGGCACCACCGGCACCGGCGGAATGGGCATCAGGAAACCGATGGTGGTCAGCTCCTCGGGAGCCGCCTGCGCCGCTGCCATGAAACCCGCGAGCACGTCGGCCCGTGGCGGCAGCACCAGCGGTCCGCCGACGAACTGCGGCAGGTCGTTGAGCTTGAACTTGAAGCGTGTCACGACGCCGAAATTGCCGCCGCCGCCGCGCAGCGCCCAGAACAGCTCGCGGTGATGCGCCTCGTCGGCGACGAGGATGTCACCCGAGGCGGTCACCACTTCGGCCGCCAGCAGGTTGTCGATGGTGAGGCCGAACTTGCGCACCATGTAGCCGATGCCGCCACCCAGCGTCAGGCCGCCGAGCCCGACGGTGCCGGTGTCGCCGAAGCCGATGACCAGCCCGTGCTTCTCCACGGCCTGGGTCACTTCGCCGGCGGTGAGACCGGTACCGACCCAGGCGGTCTTTGCCGCGGGGTCGATGTCGATGGTGTTGAGATCGCGCAGGTCGATCACGAGGCCGCCGTCGCAACCACCGAAGCCCATCGTGCTGTGGCCGCCCGAACGCACCGCGACCGGCAGATCGGTTGCTTGCGCGAAGTTGAGCACGGCGGCGACGTCGGTGGCGTTGGCGACGCGGATGAGCGCGGCCGGCCGGCGGTCGAAATTGGCGAGGGCGACCATGCGGGTCGCGTCATAGTCGGCGTGGCGGGGGAGAATGACGCGGCCGCGGAGGGCCGTCGCCAGCATCTCGATCTGATCCTCGAGTGGGAAGCGTTTGTCCATGTCGCAAAGGTCCAATGAGCGTTTGTTGTTGAGCGGGGCGGCCCACTAAGGGGAACGCGGTGAACGCTGGCTGAACGGCACGCTCACTTCTCACACAGGTTCAATCAGGATCGCTTGACCGCATCGGGGTGCGGGCCTACAGCGCCCGTCGTTCACCTCCATCGAGTCCCAACATGTCCGACTGGTCTCCCGCCCTCTACGCCCGCTTCGAGGATGAACGCACGCGCCCGGCGCGCGATCTCTTGGCGCAGGTGCCGCTGGAACGGCCTTCTTCCATCGTCGATATGGGCTGCGGGCCAGGCAACTCGACGGAGCTCCTAGTCGAGCGCTGGCCCGAGGCGACGGTGATTGGCCTCGATAGCTCACCAAGCATGCTCGAGGAGGCGCGTAAGCGCGTTCCGCAGGCGCGGTTCGACGCGGCCGATGCGAACCGTTGGGTGCCGGGGCATGGGACCGATCTCGTCTTCGCCAACGCCATCTACCAGTGGGTACCGCAGCATCTGCAGCAGTTGCCCAAGGTGCTCGCGGCAATGGGGCAGGGCGGGGTGCTGGCGGTGCAGATGCCCGACAACATGGCCGAGCCGAGCCATGTGTTGATGCGTGAATCGGCGGCAGATGGGCCATGGGCCTCGCGCCTTGCTTCGGCGGCCCGTGCTTCATTGCCGCCGCCGCGCATCTATTACGATGCGCTGAAGCCCTATGCCCGCCACGTCGAACTTTGGCACACCACGTACAACCATGTTCTGGCCGATGCCGCGTCCATCGTCGAGTGGGTGAAGTCCACCGGCCTCAGGCCGTTCCTCGACCCGCTGTCGCCCGAAGAACGCGAGCAGTTTCTCGCCGATTACACGGCCCGTATCACCGCGGCGTACCCACAGACCGCCGACGGCAAGGTGCTCCTGCGGTTTCCGCGGTTCTTCATCGTCGCGGTCCGCTGACACCAACGTGGGCGGCGGCTATGGTGGCACATGGCCGAAACCCGTGAAACGCCCACCCTGATCATCGGCGGCAGCGCCGCCGGCTTGGGTGTTGGGCGCACCCTGCAGGAGCGCGGACTCCAGGCCACGATCCTCGAGGCCGAGCCGGAGGTCGGCACCCGCTGGCGCACAACCTATGACCGGTTGCACCTGCACACGCCGCGTTCCACCTCGGCGTTGCCCTATATGCCGATGCCGGCAGGCTATCCGCGCTATCCGTCGCGGCAGCAGGTGACCGACTACCTCACCGCCTACGCCGCGAAGCTGACGCAGCCGATCCTCTTCAGCCGCCGCGCCGTCTCGATCAGGAGGGAGGGCAATGGCTGGGTCACCGAAACAGGCGAGGGGCCGATCGTCTCGCAGAACGTCGTCATTGCCACCGGCAACGCGCGCGTCCCCGCGATCCCGAGCTTTCCCGGCATCGAGCGTTTCGCCGGCCCAATCCTGCACACCGCGCTCTACCGGAACGGTGAACCTTATCGCGGCCAGCGTGTGCTGGTCGTCGGCTTCGGCAATTCCGCCGCCGAGGTTGCCATCGACCTGTTCGAACACGGCGCACGGCCGACGCTGTCGGTTCGTGGTGCTGTCAACGTCATCCCCCGCGAGCTCCTGGGCGTGCCGATCGTCAACTTCCGGCTGTTCCAGAAACTCTTCGGCCCGCGCATCGCCGACCGGATCACCGCGCCGATCCTCCGGCTTGCGCTCGGCGATCTCGGCCGGCTCGGGTTTCGCCGGCCGGCCTACGGGCCCAATACCGAAATCGTCGAACATCACCGCATTCCGGTCATCGATATCGGCACGATCGGGCTCGTCCGCGCCGGCCGGATTGCCCTGCGCCCCGGCATCCGGCAGGTCACGGAGACCGGCGCGATCTTCGCCGACGGACGCGAGGAACCGTTCGCCGCACTCATTCTCGGCACCGGCTACCGGCCGGGTCTGGGCGACCTGCTCGCCGCAGTTCCGGGCGTGCTCGACGACACCGGCGCGCCACTCGCCAGCGGCCAGCCAACCGCCGCCCCGGGCCTCTACTTCTGCGGCTTCGAGGTCGCTCCCGGCGGCCAGTTCCGCAAGATCGCGGCCGAGGCCCGGAGGCTGGCCGAGGAGATCGGGCGGTAGGGCGCAAATTGCCCGGACGGGCCGCGTCGCCGGCGATTAGTCAATTCTTTTGCCATGTCGCCGCTGCCCTCTTGCGCGTCGCGGGCCGCCGTGTCCCACTGTGGCGGGGCACTTCACACTTTTGGGGAATCACATGCTCAAGCCAGTCCTTTTCGGGGTCGCCGGAGTCCTGCTCTTTGCGGCACCAGCTCTCGCCTGCACCGACATCACCAGCAAGACCGTCAAGCTTTCGGGCTGCGTCGACACCGAATGGGTCGCCGGCACCGGGCAGGGGGCGCAGGAGTTCGTCTACACCACCGCCGACGACAATTTCGGCCTGCAGGTGATCACCGAGTCCGACGTGGTTCCGGCGCAGCAGTTCCACGATGCGATCATCGCCAACGCGGCCAAGGCCATCAGCGGCCAGGCCAGCGACATCAAGGTGGTGGGCGAGCGGGTCGAGAACATCGACGGCAAAGCCTTCAACGTGCTCGAATACACCATCCCGAACAACGGCAATCCGGTGCTGTTCCAGAACTTCTACTACTCGCAGCCCGGCTTCGGCTCGGTGCAGATCCTGGGCTACAGCCTCGAAAGCGATGGCAACACCGCCGCCTACAAGACCGGTGTGTTCACCTCGACCGTGAAGCTCGGCGGCTGAGCCGGACGCGGGAGCCGGGGGCGCCGCGGGTCGGCGCCGTGGCCCCGCAGCGCAAGGGACATCTCATGAAGTCAGTTCTCATCGGCTCGGCGCTGGCCCTGCTGCTGGCCCTGCCGGCAGCGGCCGCCGATATCGATTGCGGTTCGGCCACGCTCATCAAGAGCACCAAGCTCCATCTCGAGGCCTGTGTCGACACCACGGTGTGGCAGCCGGCGCAGGGCAGCGGCGACCAGGAATTCGTCTATTTCAGCAATGACGGCAAGGCTGGCTTCGCCGTCGTCACCGAGACAGCCACCGCCGCGCTCAGCGACTATCACGACGCGATCCTGCAGTTCGCCACCAAGCAGAGCGGGACTGCCGATCCGGTCAAGTCCTATGACGACGCCTCGCCCGAATTCAACGGCAAGACCTGGGGCGCCATGCACTACGACGTGACGGTGCAGGATCAGCCGCTCGAGTTCCTCAACTACTATTTCTCGGAGCCCGGCGTCGGCTCGACCCAGTTCATCTTCTGGAGCAAGCCGGAAGATGCGCAGTCCGTGCAGGCCGACCTCGCCGGCAAGGTCATGCCGACGGTCACGTTCCTGCAATAGCGCTGGACTGGCAAGGGCGGCCAGCGCCGCCCGCATTGCGTCAGATCGCGACCAGCCCGTCGAAATGCTCGCCGAGCTTGGCCGTCGGCACGTTGGTCAGGTCCTTGGGCAGTTCCGCCAGGATCGTCTCGCGGACCTCGTCGCTCAATGCCGGCCTGAGATCGCCCAACGCGGCCGGCGCGGCGGCGATCACCAGCCGCTCGAAGGCGCCCTCGGCGTGCTTCTTGTCGAGCACGTCCGCCAGCTTCTCGACGAAGCGCTGCTCGCGCACGTCCACCGGATCGCTGCGATAGTCCATCGCCGCTCTCGACCCCGGCGCCGTGCCCGATCCGGCGCGGCCGGGTTTGTCGGCCATGATGTCGCGCGCCTTGAGGTGCGCCTGCTCGAGCTGCAGGTCCTTGACCGCATGCAGGCCCTTGCCCGGCCCGTCATGCTCGAAAATCTTGGCCTGGTCTCCGTCGGCAACCACGATCCAGGTCTTGGTCGGCTTCATCGCACCACTCCGTCATTGGCTTCAGCCTTGGTCAACGCACGGGGCGGGCAAAGGTTGGCCATCAGCTTCGGCCATCGTTCCGATCACAAATCCTGATTGGCAGCCCCTGCCGCCGGTTGTTAGGAGAGCGCAACTGGGAGCGGCCCGCGCGGCCGATCGTCTTGTCCGTTTCATCCTCCGCCACTGCCGATGCCGCCGACGCGCGCGCCCGCTCGGGTTTTGCCGGCGGGCTGCTCTGCTACGTCCTCTGGGGCTTCCTGCCGCTCCTCTTCGATCTCCTCAAGGACGTCGGCTCGGTCGCTATCGTCGCCAACCGCACGGTGTGGTCGCTGCTCTTCGTCGGCGCGATCCTGCTGGCCGGGCGCCGCCTGGGCGAGGTCAAGGCCGCGCTGCGCGACAGCAAGACCCTGCGCTCGATGGTCGTCTCGTCGATCCTGCTCGCCGCCAACTGGCTGATCTACGTCTATGCGGTCGAGGCGGGGCAGGTGGTCGAGGCGAGCTTCGGCTATTTCATCAATCCGCTGGTCAATGTCGTGCTCGGCATGGCACTGCTCGGCGAACGGCAGAACCGCTGGCAGTGGACGGCGATCACGGTCGCCGTCGTCGCCATCGCCATCCAGGCGGTTGGCATCGGCCGCGTGCCGGTGATCGCCCTCGGTCTGGCGCTGAGCTTCGGACTCTACGGCTTCTTCCGGAAAACTGCGCGGGTGAATTCGGCCAGCGGGCTCTTCGTCGAGACGCTGATCCTCATTCCGCTCGCCGTCGCCTACCTCGTCTGGCTGATTGTCCAGCAGGGCGGTCTGGGCTCGATGAGCACGCCGTTCGACGCGACGCTGCTCGTCCTCACCGGACCGGCGACGGCCGTGCCGCTGCTGCTGTTCGCCTTCGCCGTGCAGCGCCTGCGGCTCACCACCATCGGCATGCTGCAATATGTGAGCCCGTCGATCCAATTCCTTGCCGCAATCTTTATCCTGCACGAATCCATTAACGCCGTGCAGCTCCTGAGCTTCGGCCTCATCTGGCTGTCGCTTCTGATCTACTCGGCGGATTCAGTCTTCCGCCGGCGCGCCGCAGCCGCGGTCTGAGCGCCTCGAGCGTTACCCCGACCGCTACAATTTTACTCAAATCTCCACATCACCCTTCAAGCGCCACAGGGTCGGGCGGGTGCATTCTGGCTCCCGTAGCGGCAGAAGCCGGGGAGTATGTGACGTGCCTCAAGAGATGGAAGACAGCCAGCGCGCCTTCTCGACCTTCCGGGTCCTGAACGGCGACGCCAATATCCTCGAGCGCGACCAGTTGTTCCGCAACATGGCGCAGCTCTATTCCTACGTGTCCGATCGCTGCGACGACGAGCAGGTCGCGCAGTACGACGAGGTGCTCTGCCAGCTGGCCGAGCTTGTCGAGGTCGAAGCGCGCACCCATGTGGCCAAGCTCCTGGCGCCGCTCGATCGCGCGCCGGGCAATGTGGTCAACAAGCTTGCCAATGATTCGATCGAGGTGGCGCAGCCCTTGCTCGAATTCTCCAACGTCCTCAACGACGACGATCTCATCGATATCGTGTCCAACCAGTCCGAGGCGCATCGCGTCGCCATCGCGGGCCGGAACAACGTTCCGGAGCGTGTCGGCGAGGCCATCGCCGAACACGGCGGCACGCCGTCCGTCGCGCGGCTCGTCTCCAACAAGACCGCCGAGCTCGGCCGCGAGACGGTGGAACGCCTGGTGGTTCGCGCCGGCACCGAGCCGGCGCTCGCCGATGGTCTGCGCGGCCGCACCGACATCGACTGGGCGTCGCTACGCTCGCAGATCAACGAGGCCGGTCGCAAGATTCTCGAGTCGCTCGGCTCGGACGCCGCCCGCCCGGTCGATCCGGTGACCGCCGGCAAGGTCAATGCCGTGGTCTACAACCGCCTGCGCAATCGCGCCGGGTTCTCGGCGCAGGAGTGGAAGGTTGCCTACAATCAGGTGAAGGCGCTCTCCGACCGGCACCAGCTCGACGAGCGTGCGCTCACCCGCTTTGCCCGCTTCGGCTATGGCCACCATTCGGCCGCCGCGCTCAGCGTCATGCTGCGCGTGCAGCCGGAAGTGTTCGTCAAGTGGCTCGCCGCGCAGGACTATGTCGCGATCACCGTCGCGCTGCGCGCCCTCGGCCTCGCTCCGGACCTGTTTGAAGCGCTCGTTGCCACCATGCCATGGCGCGACCTGCCGACCGACGCCGACAAGACCAATGTGCGCAGCCGCTTCGAAGCCCTGACCACCGAAGAAGCGCAAGGCATCTTCGAGCTCTGGCGCACCCACGCCTTCCGCCGTCGCCCGACCAGCGAAGAGCGCGTCGCCTGACCTGAACCGTCGTTCTAACCTCCAGACTCAAGGCGGCCCGCAAGGGCCGCTTTTCTTTACGAGGCATTTCCCGCCGACTGCGTCCTCTCGCGTGGCGCCAAGCTCACGGTCGGGGTCGTCCCCTGTGCGCAGCACGGAGGAGGTGGCGCGGAGCGACGGAGGGGGTGGCCGCTTTGCGCAATTCCTCCGTTCCGTCGTCCCAAACCCCTCCGACCTTCATCCCCAAGACCCCTCCGCTCCGTCATCCGCGGACTTGATCCGCGGACCCAGCGGAACTCTAAGCGCCCGCTGCAGGTCCATCTGGCTGGCCGGGTCTGCGCCCGGCCATGACGGAACCGAAAAGATCGTATGTCG
>JBQCIY010000118.1:0-4460 GCA_051953275.1 Devosia sp.
GCCAGCAGCAGCGCTTCCTGCACCAGCCGGTCTTCGGGCAGCGACGACGCGGCGGCCAGCAGTTCGGCGACCTGCTCCTTGATCCGCGCCAGGATTGCCTCACGCCCACGGCCGGGATGCGCCTCGGCCAAGTCCCGCAACCGCTCGATGTCGTCGACCTGGCCGAGCAGCACGCCGCCGAGCATCGCCCCTTCCGCCTGTCGCGCCGTGGCCAGCGCCGCCAAAGCGTCATCGACAGCGTCATAGATCGCCTGCTGCAGCCGCTCCTCGGCATCGGCGTCGAGCGGCGCCTCGTGCTGTTCCAGCACCCCCTTGAGGCCCAGGATACCCTCGAGCGTAGGCTTGGCCGCATCGACCTTGCCGGCGATCTCGCGCAGCGCCCCGAGTACGGCATCGAGCGCCTCGTGGTTCACCACCACCCGGCCGCCCTCGCCTTCGCGCTCGATATTGAGGTTGACCGTCACCGAGCCGCGGTTCAGCGCCTTGCCGATGCGGCGGCGGATCTCCGGCTCCAGCGCGTCATAGCCCGGGGTCAGCCGCATGCGGATATCGAGTCCGCGCGCGTTGACCGATTTGATCTCGACCGAAAAGCCGATGCCGGGCACGGCGCCATGCGCCCGCCCGTATCCGGTCATGCTGGCAAGAGAATTCCCCATGCGCCTGCCGATACACCGTTTATTGCGTGGTGTCTCCGGCGTCCTTGGCCTGCTGCGCCTCGAGGTCTTCCTTCGCCTGCTCGGCGGCGTCCTGGGCCACCGCCTGGCGGTATTTCAGCACGTTCTTCCTGTGCTCGGCATAGGTCGAGGCGAAGGTGTGTCCGTCCTTGGGGTCGGGCCCCTTGGCGACGAAGTAGAGGAACGACGTTTTGGAGGGGTGCGCGACCGCCTCCAGCGCCTCGACGCCGGGGTTGGCGATCGGTCCGGCGGGCAGCCCGTCGATCTGGTAGGTGTTGTAGGGCGTCTTGGTATTGAGGTCCTTGCTGCTCAGCGGCCGGTCGAGCTTTTGATGCCCCAGCGTGATGCCGTAGATCACCGACGGGTCGGTCTGCAGCCGCATGTGCTTGCGTAGCCGGTTGAGGAACACCGAGGCAACGTCCGGCCGTTCGGTGTCGAGCCCGGTTTCCTTCTCGACGAGCGACGCCATGACCACCAGGTCCTGCGGCGACTTGATCACGTCGTCGATCGACGGGTCGTGGTCCTTCCAGATTTCGGCGACCTTGTCGCTCATCGCCTTCTGCATGCTGTCGATCAGCGATTGCCGGGTGTCGCCGGGGAAGAAATCGTAGCGCACCGCCAGCAGCCCGCCTTCACCGGGCGGCGACACCTGGGGGCCGGTGAGGTTGAGGCCAGGGTCGTTCAGCGCCTGCGCCACCTGCCACGAGGTCTCGCCGGGCACGACGTTGACGAAGAACTCCTGCGGCTTGGTCTCGGTCACGATATTGAGCATGTCCGACATCGAGGCGTGTGCCGGGATCATGTACTGCCCGGGCAGGAGCTTGCGCTTCTTGGCGCCGAGCAACTCGGTCGCGAGCCGGAAGATCATCGGCTGCAGCGTGCCGTCTTCGGTAAAACCCTGCGCAACGAGGTCGTTGGTGACCGCTGTAAGAGTGCTGCCCTTCTGCACGATGAAGGGACTGTCGGTATCGATCGGGCCCGGCTCATAGAACAGGTGCAGCCCATAGACGATGGCGCCGCCGACCGCGAGCACGCCGATGATCAGCAGGGCGAATGCGCCGCTCAGCAGAGTGACCCAGCTCGAGCTTCTGCGGCGTTTCTTCTTTTCGCGCGGCGCCATCCGGTCCCCTCTCGCCAGTCCCTGCCCCCGCGCCATTTGCCTCAACGAAGCGGGCAAAACAAGGACGCAAGTGCGGTCAGCCGCTGAAGAAATCACCGCGGCGACTGTGCCGAGTTCAGGCCACCTTGCGGAAGATCAGCGAGGCGTTGGTGCCGCCGAAGCCGAAGGAATTGGAGAGCGCCACGTCGATCTGCTTTTTGAGCGGCACCTTCGGCACGAGGTTGATCGGCGTCGCGACCGAGGGATTGTCCAGGTTGAGCGTGGGCGGCGCGACGTTGTCGCGCATGGCGAGCAGCGAGAAGATCGCCTCGATCGCGCCGGCCGCCCCAAGCAGGTGCCCGATCGCCGATTTGGTCGACGACATCGCGGCCCTGGGCGCGGCGTCGCCGAGCAGCCGCGTCACCGCGCCCAGTTCGATCTCGTCGCCGAGCGGCGTCGAGGTGCCGTGCGCGTTGATATAGTCGATGTCGGCCGGCGAAATCCCGGCGCGCTTCACCGCCATCTGCATGCAGCGGAAGCCGCCGTCGCCATCGGGCGCCGGCGCCGTGATGTGGTAGGCGTCGCCCGACATGCCGTAGCCGATGACCTCGCCGTAGATTTTGGCGCCGCGGGCCTTGGCGCGCTCATAGTCTTCGAGCACGACCACGGCCGCGCCTTCGCCCATGACGAAGCCGTCGCGGTCCTTGTCGTAGGGGCGCGACGCCTCGGTCGGGCGGTCGTTGAATCCGGTCGAGAGCGCCCGGCAGGCGGCAAAGCCCGCCATCGACAGCCGGTTGACCGGGGATTCCGAGCCGCCGGCCACCATCACGTCGGCGTCGCCCATGGCGATGATACGCCAACTGTCGCCGATCGCGTGCGCGCCGGTCGAGCAGGCGGTCACCACCGAGTGGTTCGGCCCCTTGAGGCCGAAGCGGATCGACACGTTCCCCGAGGCCATGTTGATGATGCGGCCGGGGATGAAGAACGGGCTGACCCGGCGGGGGCCCTTCTCATTGAGCAGCAGCGACGTTTCGTAGATGCCGCCGACGCCGCCGATGCCCGAGCCGATCAGCACGCCGGTGCGCTCGGCCTCTTCCAGGGTCTTGGGTTCGACACCCGCATCGGCGATGGCCATCGTCGCGGCGGCCATCGCAAAGATGATGAACGGATCGACCTTGCGCTGCTCCTTGACGTCCATCCAGTCGTCGGGATTGAACTTGCCCTCGTCGAGCGAGCCGAGCGGGATGCGGTGCGCAATCTGGCAGGCGATGTCGGCGATCTCGAAGTCGTCGATCCGCTTTGCACCGCTCTTGCTGGCGAGGATGTTGGCCCAGGTGGTCTCTACGCCGCACCCGAGGGGGGTAACCGCCCCCATACCCGTTACGACGACGCGGCGCAGGTCCATCGATGTGCCGTTCCGGCGGCTGAGGCTCAGCCGACCGCCTTGGTGAGGTAGCTGACGGCATCACCGAAGGTCTGGATCGACTCGGCGGCGTCATCGGGAATCTCGACGGAGAATTCTTCTTCGAACGCCATTACCAGCTCGACCTGATCGAGCGAGTCAGCACCCAGATCGTCGATGAAGCTGGCTTTGTCGGTAACCTTGTCTGCGTCGACGTTGAGGTGCTCCACAACGATCTTGCGGACGCGGTCAGCGATATCGCTCATATTTTGACTTCCCTTTTAGATAGCCTGGTTCGGTTCGTTAATCGCGCCCGAGCCTTGAATTCCTGGCCCGGTGGACTTTAGGCGGCGTTCACAAACCCCGCAAGTGAGGCCGTGTCCCTGTTCAACAGGGCGCGGCACTAACACACTCGTTCAGCTTTGACCATATTGGCGAAACCGCCGCTCCGCCAATACTTGCCGCCCTAGATCATCAGCATTCCACCGTTCACGTTCAAGGTATGGCCGGTGATGTAGGCCGCTTCGGCGGAGGCGAGGAACACGGTCGCGGCCGCCACCTCCTCGGCCGTGCCCAGCCGGCCGGCGGGCACCTTCTGCATGATGACCTCGCGCTGCTTGTCGTTGAGTTCGTCGGTCATGGCCGAGGTGATGAAGCCCGGGGCCACGGTATTGACCGTGATGTTGCGCGAGGCGACCTCGTAGGCCAGGGACTTGCTCATGCCCATGAGGCCGGCCTTGGAGGCCGCATAATTGGCTTGCCCGGGGTTGCCGGCGACGCCGACCACCGAGGTGATCGAGATGATGCGGCCGTAGCGCTGCTTCATCATTCCACGCAGCACGGCGCGGGTCAGGTGGAACGCCGCGGTCAGGTTGACCGCCAGCACCTCGTCCCACTCTTCGTTCTTCATGCGCATGAAGAGGTTGTCGCGGGTCATGCCGGCATTGTTGACGAGGATGTCGAGCCCGCCCAGCGCACTTTCAGCCGATGGCACCAGCCGGTCGACCTCGTCCTGGTTGCCGAGGTTGCACGGCAGGATCGGATGCTCGCCGCCCATTTCCTTGGCGGTGTCCTCGAGCGCCGCAAGACGGGTGCCCGACAGCGCGACGCGCGCGCCGGCTTTGCCCAGCGCCTTGGCGATCTCGCGCCCGATGCCGCCCGATGCTCCGGTCACCAACGCGCGTTTTCCCGTCAGATCAAACACTTGAAGTCTCCTTGGGAGAAAATGAGTCAGGCACTCAGGGCGGCAACGGCCGCCTCGATGTCCGCCGATGCACCGATTGCG
>JBQCIY010000119.1:0-2750 GCA_051953275.1 Devosia sp.
GACCTGGTGAAGGGGCCGGTCTTGATTGGTCATCGGGTCGTCTATGTCGTCGGTCGTCAAAATCTATGCGCTGTTCCTCGGCTCCGCCCTGCTGCTGTTCGGCGGCGGGCTGCAGGGCCTGCTGCTCAGCGTGCGCGGCGCGGACGAGCATTTTTCGCTGCTCTCGCTGGGCCTGATCGGCACAGGCTGGTCGGTGGGCTTCATCGCCGGCTCGGTGACGGTGCCGTTCCTGGTGCAGCGGGTGGGCCATATCCGCGCCTTCTCGATCATGGCGGCGATCGGCACGGTGACGATCCTGCTCAATCTCCTGTGGATCTACGATATCGGCTGGATCTTCCTGCGCGCCTTTTCGGGCTTCTGCTTTGCCGGCGCGGCGATGATCGTCGAGAGCTGGCTCAATGAGGTGGCCGAGAACAAGAGCCGCGGCACGATCTTTTCCATCTACACCACCATCAACATGATGGCGTCGACGCTGGGGCAGCTGGCGATGTCGGTGACGGGCGTCACGAGCGCCGTGCCGTTCGTGGTCGGCGCCATCAGCTTCATCTGCGCGGTGCTGCCGACAGCGCTGACTTCGACGCCGCAACCCAAGCCGCTCGCCTCGGCCAAGCTCGACGTGCTGCTGCTCTACCGGACCTCGCCGCTGGCGGTGATCGCGGCGTTCGCGGTGGGGATGGCGAACGGTACGTTCGGCACGCTGGCGCCGGTCTATGGCCACGACCAGGGGCTCGATGCCGCCGGCATCGCATACCTGTTTGCCGCAACCGCCGTGCTGGGCGCCATTGCGCAGGTGCCGTTCGGACGGCTGAGCGACACAATGGACCGCCGGATCATCATCGTCTTCCTCGCCGGCTTCGCGGCGGTGGTGGGCTTTTTCATGATCCTCACCAACCCGCAGGGCGGCTGGTGGATGTATGTGCTGTTCTGCTGCTACGGCTTTTCCGCCTATCCGATCTACGCCATCGCGGTGGCGCACGCGAACGACTTCGCGAGGAAAGGCGAATTCGGGCGCGTGGCCGGCGGCATGCTGCTGACGATGGGCTCGGGGCTGGCGATCGGGCCTGCGATCGCCGCGGTGGTGATGAACCTCTACCAGCCGGTCGGGCTGTTCATCGTGACGGCGACCTTCCACGGGGCGCTGGCCGTGACGGCGTTCCTGCGCATGCGAGTGCGGCCGGTGCGTGTCGACGGCCGTATCCGGTTCCGGGCGCTGAACCCGGAAAAGGGCATCTCGCCCGGCACCGTGACGCTCGACCCGCGTTCGGGCGAGGTGCAGGAGGACTTGCCGCAGACAGCGCCGGCGGGCAGCGTTGCGGCCGAAGCGGTGGTGACGACGGTCGAGCCGCCGACGGTGACGATCATCGAGTCCGAGGTGATCGAGGCCGAGGTGGACAGGGAAAAGGACGCCGCAGAGGCGGCGGCAAAGGACAACACACATGTTCAAGTCGGAACTTGACCGCAGCAAGCCGTTTACCCCGCTCGCCATCGCGGTGCTGGCGGTAAGCGACACGCGCACGCTCGAGAGCGACACGGCGGGGGCGTTGCTCAAGACGCTGCTGGAAGGCGATGGCCACCGCTGCGCGGCACGCGCAGTGTGCAAAGACGACATCCAGCAGATCCGGGCGCAGGTGATGGCCTGGGTCGCCGACCCGCAGATCGACGTGATCCTGACCACGGGTGGAACGGGATTCTCGGGCCGCGACGTGACGCCGGAGGCGATCGAGCCGCTGTTCAAGAAACGGATGGAGGGGTTTTCGGTGCTGTTCCACCAGTATTCGGCGACAACGGTCGGCACGTCGACGCTGCAGTCGCGCGCCACCGCAGGGTTGATCGGCGACACCTTCGTGTTCGTGCTGCCGGGCTCGCGCGGCGCCTGTCGCGACGCCTGGGAGGGAATCCTGCGCGCCCAGCTCGACAACCGGCACCAGCCCTGCAACTTCGTCGAGCTGATGCCGCGACTGAACGAAGTCTAGCCGCGCAGGTTCGCGCCTGTCAGTGAAGGGTTTGCAGCAGGCTGTCCAGCGCCTCGAATTGCTCGGGGAACGCACCGATGCCGCCCTGGACCATCGCTTCGTCCAGCGCGGCCTTGGTGGCATAGACATCACTCAGCATCAGGTATGTCCGGCCGTTCTTTTCCTCGAAGGTGACGGTGGTGACCGAGCCCTCTTCGTTTTCCTCATTGGTCCAGACCAAGCGCCTGGGCGGGTCCACTTCGAGATAGCGGCCGACGAACGCCATCGGCTGGTCGAACGAGGGGTGGCCCATGACGAAGCGGTAGGTGCCGCCGGGACGCACGTCAGCCTCGCACGAGATGAAGGTGATGCCGAAGGATTTCGGGGTCCACCACCGCATCAGCAGCTCGGGCGTGGTCCAGGCCTGGAAGACCAGGCGGGCCGGCGCATCGAAGATGCGGGTGACGACGACCTCCCGGTCGGAGCGGCGATCGGTCCTGGTGAGCGCCCCCTGCACCTGCTCACTGCTTTCTGTTGCGCTCATCGTTCTTTTCCTTCTGCTTGAGCTGTTCGACGACGTTGTCGAGTTCGTTGAAGCGGGCGGCCCAGAGGCGGCGATGCTGTTCCAGCCAGGCGGCCTCTTCGTCGAGGCCGCGACTGCCGAGACGGCAGGTCCTGACGCGCCCGACCTTCTCGGTCATCACGAGGCCCGCCTGTTCGAGGACGCCGACGTGTTTCTTCATGCCGGTGAGGGTCATGTGGAATTTGTCGGCGAGCTCGGTGATCGAGGCGTCGGTG
>JBQCIY010000120.1:0-18283 GCA_051953275.1 Devosia sp.
GCCTCGACCATCGCCGAGCTCACGGTGCTCGGTCGGCCAGCGATCCTCGTGCCGCTGCCGGGCGCGCTCGATGCGGACCAAAAAAACAACGCCATGCTGATGCAGGCGGCCAATGCCGGCTGGATCATGGAGCAGGCCACGGTTTCGCCACCTTCGCTCGCCAATCGCTTGACCTCACTTTTCGGTGATCCGGCGATGCTCGAGGCTGCGGCGGCAGCGGCCAAGTCGCTCGGACAGCCGCGGGCCGTAGAACAGCTTGCCGACCTCACCGAGGCGGCGGCCAGGGGGACCAACACATGAAGATGCCGCGCAACATCGGCCCCGTCCATTTTGTCGGAATTGGCGGTATCGGGATGAGCGGCATTGCCGAAATCCTGCACAACCAGGGTTACAAGGTCCACGGCTCGGACAGCGCTGAGAGCGCCAATGTGCAGCGCCTGCGCTCCATGGGCATCGAAGTGAAGGTGGGGCAGTCCGCCGACAACCTCGGCGACGCTGCCGTTGTGGTGATTTCCTCGGCCATCAAGAAAGGCAATCCTGAGCTCGCCGCGGCACGATCGCGCGGGCTGCCGGTGGTGCGCCGTGCCGAGATGCTGGCCGAGATCATGCGATTCAAGAACGCCGTTGCAATTGCCGGGACGCACGGCAAGACCACGACCACAACGTTGGTCGCGACACTGCTCGACGCGGCCAACTACGACCCTACTGTCATCAATGGTGGCATTATAAATGCCTACGGCACCAATGCCCGCCTTGGCGACGGCGAATGGATGGTGGTGGAGGCCGACGAGAGCGACGGCACCTTCGTCAAGTTGCCGGCGGACGTCGCCATCGTCACCAATATCGACCCTGAGCACCTCGACCACTATGGCGATTTCGAGCATGTGAAAGAGGGCTTCCTCAATTTCGTTGAGAACGTCCCTTTCTACGGTTTCGCGGTGATGTGCACCGACCATCCGGTGGTGCAGGAAATGGTGGGGCGCGTGCGCGACCGCCGCGTCATCACCTATGGCCGCAACCCGCAGGCGGACGTCCGGCTGCTCGACCTCGACATCGTCGACGGGCAGAGCCACTTCGCCGTCGAGATCCGCGATCGCATCCGCATGACGCATCTGCGGATCGAAGGCCTCGTTCTGCCCATGCCGGGCGAGCACAATGCGCTCAATGCCACAGCGGCGATCGCTGTGGCCGACCAACTCAAGGTGCCCGCCGAAGCAATCCGCAAGGGGCTCGCCGGCTTTTCCGGCGTGAAGCGCCGCTTCACCAAGACGGGCGTAGTCGGCGGTGTTACCGTCATCGACGACTACGGCCATCATCCGGTCGAGATCGCCGCGGTGCTGAAGGCGGCGCGGCAGTCGACCAGGCGCGATGTCATCGCCGTGGTGCAGCCGCATCGCTACAGCCGGCTGCATGATCTGTTCAACGACTTCGCGACCGCCTTCAACGACGCCGACACTGTGATTGTCGCGCCGGTCTATGCAGCGGGCGAGCAGCCGATTGAGGGCGTGACGCATGAAGAACTGGTCAATCGCCTCAAGGCGCGCGGCCATCGCGATGCGCGCCTGATCGATCGCTTCGAGGCGTTGCCGCCATTGCTCTCGAGCCGGGTGGCTGAAGGTGACTACGTGGTCATGCTGGGCGCCGGCAACATCACGCAGTGGGCCGCGCAGCTGCCGGCCGAGCTGGGCAAGGTGATGGGCAAGGAGCCCGAGCAGCCATGACTACGGACGCTCCGCTTTGGCCCGACCTGACGCCGCGCTTCGAGCCTTGGATCGGCAGGGTGCGCGGCCAGCTCATCCCGAACCAGCTGCTGGGCGAGATGACGACACTGCGCGTTGGCGGGCCGGCACAGCTATTCTTCCGCCCGGCCGATGAAGACGATCTCAGCTATTTCCTCCGCAACCTGCCGGAGGATATTCGCCTCACCGTCATCGGACTCGGGTCGAACCTGCTGATCCGCGACGGCGGGCTCGATGGGGTTGTGATCCGGTTGCCCGCGAAGACCTTCGGTGGCATTGAGATCCTCGACGGCTACCGCGTCCGTGTCGGCACGGCAGTGCCCGACGTCAAGGTTGCGACTGCCGCCGCTGAAGCGGGCATCGATGGACTCTGGTTCTACCGCGGTATCCCCGGCGGGATTGGCGGTGCCCTCTACATGAATGCTGGCTGTTACAAGACCGAGACCATGGATCGCATGGTCGAACTGCGCGCCGTGCTGCGCAACGGCGACATCGTCACCCTTACGCACGCCGACATGGGCTACCGTTATCGCAAGTCCAACGGTCCCCGCGGCGCGATCTTTACCTCGGCGGTGTACCAGGGCTTCCCAGGCGATCCTGAGACGATCCTCACCGAAATGCGCACCGTCACTGAGCGGCGCGAACGCTCGCAGCCCACTCGTGCCAAAACCGCGGGCTCGACCTTCAAGAACCCAGATGGGCATTCGAGCTGGAAGCTCATCGACGAAGCCGGCGGCCGCGGCTTCACCTTCGGCCGGGCGCAGATGAGCGAGATGCACTCGAACTTCCTGATCAACACAGGCGACGCCGATGCGTTCGAGGTCGAGACTGTCGGCGAGACGATCCGGCAGAAGGTGCGCGACAAACACGGCATCGAGTTGCGCTGGGAAGTCCGGCGGATGGGGCATTTCGTGCCGGGCCGCGAAGTGCGCGAGTTCATGGACGGCGCCCCGTTCACGGGAGCGGTGTGATGGCCAAGCACGTCGCGGTCCTCATGGGCGGCATCTCCAACGAGCGTGAGGTATCGCTGAGTTCGGGCCGCGAATGTGCTGCAGCGCTGCGCCGCGCCGGCTTCGAGGTGACCGAAGTCGACGTTGGCTACGACATCGCGGAGCGCTTGCGGGCGGTGAAGCCCGATGCGGCGTTTAATGCGCTGCACGGGCGCTACGGCGAGGACGGGACGATCCAGGGCCTGCTCGAATTCCTGCGTATCCCCTATACGCATTCGGGTGTGCTGGCCTCGGCACTCGCAATGGACAAGCACCAAGCCAAGATCATGTTCAAGGCGGCCGGCATTCCAGTGACCGATCACGTCGTCGCCTCCCGCGCCGAGGTTGGCCGGGCGCACGTGATGGCACCCCCGTATGTGGTGAAGCCCATCGCCGATGGATCGAGCAACGGCATCTTCATCGTGAAGGCCGATCAGAGCCATCCACCGCAGGAAATCCTCGGGCCCGACTGGAAGGGTGGTGAGGATCTGATGGTCGAACGCTACATCCCGGGCCGCGAACTGACTTGTGCGGTGATGGGCGATGTGGCGCTAGGCGTCACCGAAATCGTGACCGACCTGGCCTTCTACAATTTCGAGGCGAAATACGCCGAAGGTGGCTCTAGGCACGTCATTCCGGCGCAGATTCAACCGAAAATTTACGACAAAGTGCAGAAGATGGCGCTCAAGGCGCATGCTGCGCTTGGGTGCCGGGGCGTGACGCGGACCGATTTCCGCTACAACGACCGGGCGGGCGAGGACGGCGAGCTCGTCTGCCTCGAGCTCAACACCCAGCCAGGTATGACCCCGACTTCTTTGGCCCCCGAGCAGGCCCGATATGCGGGACACTCGTTCGAGGACCTGGTCACCTGGATGGTGGAGGACGCGAGTTGCAACAGGTAGGCGCCAAGGGCTTCGCCGATGCCCAGCTTGTCGACCCGCGCCAGCTTCCGGTTCCTATCGTGGACCTGCCGCGCCGTGCGCGCCTGAGCTTCGGCCGCGCCTGGATCCTGCATCGAACGTTGATCCTGCGCTCGGTTGCGGCTGGCGTGGTCCTTGTTGTCGGAGCCGGGCTGCTCGCCGAGCAGGAACACGTCAGTGCGGCTGCAACGGCACTCTACAATTTGGCCCAAGGCGAGTTCGCACACGCCGGCTTCGGCATCTCTTCGATCAAGATCACCGGCCAGACGCTCACGAGCGAAGCCGACGTCCTCAAGGCACTGGCCATAACGCCGACTATCTCGACGCTCAACTTCGATGCAGATGCGGCGCTGTCGCGGATCGAGGCGATCCCGTCTGTCGCATCCGCCAATATCCGCAAGATCTATCCCAACGAGTTGCAGGTCACGATCGAAGAGCGCAAGCCCATGGCGCGCTGGCGCATCGGCGACAAGACCTGGCTCGTGGACGAAGGTGGCAATCCGATCATCGCCGACGACGGCAGCTTCAAGTCTCTGCCACTGGTCGTGGGGAAGGGCGCTGCCGGCGACGCGATGGTGATGATCCACGCGCTCGACAAGTATCCGCAGCTCACCGAGAACCTCGCGGCGCTGAGCCGAGTAGGGGATCGCCGCTGGGATCTCATTTTCTACTCCGGCCTGCGTGTGGAGCTTCCTGAAAACGGCACCGCGCGGGCGCTTGCGGAGCTCGACCAGTACCAGGCCGACAACCAGCTTCTCGATCGTGACGTCGACGTCATCGACATGCGGGTGCCCGGGATGCTGTCGCTGAAGCTGGGCGATCTCGCGAACCAGGCATGGTCCGATTTCAAGAAGAAGAACAAGCACGCCACCAAGGGCGGCGACGCCGAGTACGAGACAGCCGCCGAGCGTGCGGCGCAGAGTAAAGCGCAATGATCACCGACATGATGACCGCTCGGCTGAAGCCGGTGCAGCCGGGCAAGACGACGTTGATCTCAGTGCTCGACATCGGTTCGACCAAGATCTGCTGCGTCATCGCGCGCCTCGCGCCACGGCCTGAGGGCAAGGCGCTCAAGGGCCGGACTCATACCGCCGAGGTCATCGGCTTCGGCTATGGCGCATCGAGCGGCATCAAGAGTGGTGTGATCACCGATCTTGACCAGGCGGAGCAGGCGATCCGCACAGTCGTCGGCATGGCCGAGCGGGCGGCCGGGCTCACAGTCCAGTCGGTGGTCGTCAACGTCACCGCCGGTCGGCTCGGCTCGGAGACGTTCTCGGCGACGGTGAACCTCGGCGCCCAAGAGGTTGAAGTCGCTGACATTCAGCGCGTTCTTCGCGCCGTGAATCAACGCAGTGTCCGGCCCGAGCGGTCGATCGTTCATGCGCTGCCAATCGGCTATGCGCTCGACGGCCAGAAGGGCGTCAAGGATCCGCGCGGCCTCGTCGGCGAGAAGCTCTCCGTCGATGTTGCGGTGATCAGCGCAGAGACGCTTGCAATGCGCAACATCGAGCTCGTCCTCAACCGCTGCCATCTGCAGATCGAGGCGCTGATGGCGACGCCCTACGCCTCCGGCCTATCGACGCTCGTCGACGATGAAGCGCAACTCGGCGTAGCGGTGGTCGATTTCGGCGGCGCAACGACGACCGTCGCCGTTTTCACCGAGGGCCATCCGGTCTACTGCGACGCGCTTGCTATTGGTGGCCACCACCTGACGCTCGATATCGCCCGCCAGCTCTCGGTGTCGGTGGCCGATGCCGAGCGGTTGAAGACCGTCTATGGCAGCGTCCTGCCGGGCCAGGCCGACGAGCGCGAGATGATTTCGATCGTGCCCGTGGGGGCAGGGGCCGACGAAGCTCCCGGGATGATTCCACGCTCGCACCTCACGCGTATTCTGCGCCCGCGGGTCGAGGAAGTCCTCACCGCTGTCCGTGACCGCATGCAGGCCACTGGCATGATGGATGTCTGTGGCCGCCGATTCGTCCTCACCGGCGGTGGCAGCGAGCTCACCGGCCTGCCCGAAGTCGGCCGGCGCCTCCTCGGCCGCAACGTCCGCAGCGGTCGGCCGATGGGGATTTCCGGACTGCCGGAAATGGCGCGCGGCGCCGGGTTTGCGACGGTCGCCGGCATGCTGGTTTATCCACAGGTCTGCGCGCAGGAGTTCGCTGAACCGCGCCAGGCGGCGAGACTCACCGGCACCGATGGATACTTTGCGCGGGTCGGCAGCTGGCTCAGGACCAGCTTCTAGTGTCCAACGTGGTTAATGCCCCGTAAAAATCACGACTTAGAGCGTCGCATTCTGCATCTTCGTTAACGGATTGGCACGGATTGTTAGGGTCCGGTTAACGAATTGGCGACTAACAATTACCCCATCCCGCCAGTGCCATGGGGCCGTACATGACGATCAATCTTGCCATCCCTGATATCCAGGAACTGAAGCCCCGCATCACCGTGTTCGGTGTCGGCGGCGCCGGCGGAAACGCCGTCAACAACATGATTATGCAGGGATTGGACGGGGTCGACTTCGTCTGCGCCAACACCGATGCGCAAGCATTGGCACTGAGCAAGTCGCAGCGAATCATCCAGCTCGGGGTCTCGGTGACCGAGGGGCTGGGCGCGGGCTCGCATCCCGAAGTCGGTCGTGCCGCCGCTGAGGAAAGCTTCGACGAGATCAACGACCACCTGAGCGGTTCGCACATGGTGTTCATCACTGCGGGCATGGGCGGCGGCACTGGCACGGGGGCGGCTCCCGTCATTGCCCGGGCGGCACGCGAGCAGGGCATCCTGACGGTTGGCGTTGTGACCAAGCCCTTCACGTTTGAGGGCAACCGGCGCATGCGGCTCGCGGACGACGGCATCGACGAGTTGCACCGGCATGTCGATACCCTGATCGTCATTCCGAACCAGAATCTTTTCCGCGTCGCCAACGAGAAGACGACCTTCGCCGACGCCTTCAAGATGGCGGACCAGGTGTTGTTCTCCGGTGTGAGCTGCATTACGGACCTGATGGTCAAGGAAGGCCTGATCAACCTCGACTTCGCCGACGTGCGCGCCGTGATGCGCGGTATGGGCAAGGCCATGATGGGGACCGGCGAGGCCTCGGGCGACGACCGTGCCCGCCATGCCGCCGAGGCCGCGATCGCCAATCCGCTCCTCGACGATGTCTCGATGCAGGGCGCACGTGGACTGCTGATCTCGATCACGGGCGGTCCCGATCTCACGCTCTACGAGGTCGACGAAGCGGCGAGCCGCATCCGCGAGGAAGTGGATCAGGATTGCAACATCATCCTCGGCGCGACCTACGATCCGGACATGAGCGGTACGATTCGCGTCGCCGTCGTCGCGACCGGCACCGACGCCACGATGGTGCAGGCGCTCGAGCCGATGAAGGCCAGCACTACGCGTGCTCCGCTTCAAGCCACGACGGTGCGTCGCGCGCTAGAGCAGCAGCAGGCGGCCCCGGGGCCCCAGGTCCAATACCAGCAGCCGCAGTATGAGCAGCCAGCCCAGCAGTTGGAACAGGACGTCCGGCAGGCCGTCGCCGAGGCCATCACCTACCAGGAGCCGGCCCAGTACCAGCAGGACGATGGGGTAACCGTCGAGCCCTACATCCCGTCGGCCAGCGTCGAGACTTACGAGGAGCCGGTTCGCTCGATCGAGCAGCCGATCCCGAGCGTTTACGTGCCGTCGCATGCGGAGCGTCCGGAGGGGCAGCGTCGGATGCCGCGGACGGAGGAGCTTCCGGCTGTTGCGCGGAAGACACTGGCAGCGGAAGAACGTCACGATCCCGAGCCCCGGAATGCCCGCGCGCTGTTCAAGCGGCTGGCTTCCAATGTGGGCATCGGGCTGCGCCCCCAGCAGCATCCAGGCCTCGACGAAACGCCGTATTCGAGTGCCGAAGATGCCGCCGCTCGCAGCGCCATCGAGGCCGGAGCGGCCCGGAATCCGGGCGCTTCGACGGCTTCCGAAGGGGCGCGTGGCCAGCTCGATCCGCATGGTCGCCAACTGCCCCAGAAGGAGCACATCGAGATCCCGTCCTTCCTCCGGAAGCACGGTTAACCATCGGCTGAACGCGGTTCTTAACCACCACCGGCGCGCTTCCGCGCCGGTTTCTTTTTGGTTAAGACTGCTTCGGGTCCAAGGGGTCGGAGTTGTCCTTCATGCAGAACCTGTCGGCGCGCCAGCGTACCGTTGGCGGTGTGCTCGAATTCAGCGGGTTCGGGGTGCACTCGGCCCAGCCGGTCACCCTTACGATTGCTCCAGCGCCGGCCGATTCCGGCTTCAAGATCCAGCGCAAATTCGAAGACGGCTCGATCGTCGGACCGGTGTCTGTACACTTTGCCCGCGTCACACGGACGACGCTTTGCACCACGATCGACCTGGGTGATTCCGTTTCGGTCGCGACCGTCGAACACGTGATTTCGGCGTTGTCAGGCCTCGGCGTCGACAATGCGCTGCTGACCGTCACCGGCCCGGAGTGCCCGATCATCGACGGCTCAGCTGCCCCCTTCGCTGAGGCGCTCATGCGGGCCGGGCTCGAGATTCAGAACAAGTCGCGCCGCTACATCAAGATCATGCGCCAGGTACTGGTGCGCAACAACGAGGCGTCCGCTGCGCTCGAGCCCTATAACGGCCGCCAGCTCGACGTCGAGATCGACTACGATAGCCGGCTGATCGGCCGGCAGCGGATGATCTTCGACTGGACGCCGCGCAAATATTTCGACGACGTCTCACGCGCCCGCACCTTCGGCTTCGTGCGTGATGCCAAAATTCTTCGCCAGGCGGGCTATGCGCTTGGGTCGTCCATGGACAATTCCGTCGCCATCGGCAGCGGCCCCAAGAATGAGGACCGCATTCTCAATCCCGGCGGTCTTCGGTACGACGACGAGTTCGTTCGCCACAAGCTGCTTGACGCCGTCGGCGATCTCGCGCTCTGCGGCCTGCCGATCTACGGCCGCTTCCGGTCGTACAAGGGTGGTCACGCGCTCAACGCGCTGGTCCTCCATGGGCTGTTCGCCAGCGAGGCCAACTACCAGGTGGTGACGGCCGAGGACCTGCCGCTCGGCTACGACTCGCTGAACGACATGCCCGAGGGCCTTGAGGTGAGACCGTATCTGCGGTCGGTCAGCTGAACCCGTCACAGTTTTGATGGATTTGGTATCTAGGCCGCTCGGGCGGTGCTAACAGCATGCTGCAATTGCGTTTTGCGGGGCCTTTCGTGAACAACAGTGACTTTGCAGTGCTGGTGCGCCGGCTGACCCAGATTGCGGCGATCGGCGCCGTCGCGGCCACCATCGCGGCCTGCAGCATGTTCGGGCCGACCAAGCTCAAAGACGAAGAGATCATTCCGCCCGAGACGCTTTACCAGCAGGTCCTCACCGACATGGACCAGCAGCACTACAATGCTGCCATCGAGGCCCTGAAGAAGCTCGAACGCCAGCATCCCTACTCGGACTACAACGAGAAGGCGAAGCTGATGGAAGTCTACGCCAACTACCGCATCGGCAAGTTCGACGACGCCATCGCCGCCGCCGACCGCTATATGGCGCTGTTCCCATCGTCCGATCAGACGGCCTATGTCCTCTTCCTCAAGGGCACGGCATATTTCGCGCAGATGACCGACATCACGCGCGACCAGGGCATCACGCAGAACGCCATCGACACCTACACGCTGCTCATCAACGACTATCCGCAGAGCGACTATGCCAAGGACGCCCGCGACAAGATGGTGATCGCCATCGACCAGCTCGCGGGCAAGGAAATGTCGGTCGGCCGCTACTATGAAGGCAACGGCCAATATGCGGCGGCAATCAACCGCTTCCGCACCGTGGTCGACAAGTACCAGACCTCATCGCACATCGAGGAGGCGCTGTTCCGCCTGACCGAAGCGAACCTGGCGCTGGGCCTCACCTCCGAGGCGCAGACGGCCGCCGCGGTCCTCGGCCACAACTACCCGTCGAGCGACTGGTACAAGGAAGCCTATGACCTGCTGCAGAAGGCGGGCCTGCAACCGCAGGTAAATGCCCAGAGTACCCTCGCAACGGCGGTCACCACCAAGGCGATTCCCGCCTCGCCGAATGCCGATCCGAACAAGCCCGTGCCGCCGCCCAAGGTTTGAGGCGGCTAGCCAAAAGCGGCAATAGTTGCTATTTTGTTCCGGTCCGCGTGAGATACCTCCGCGGGCCGATTCATTGGTCTGTGGCGGAGCTGTGATCCGGTGCTGAGCGCCCTTTCGGTTCGCAATATCGTGCTGATCGACCAGCTGGACGTGGCGCTCGATGCCGGGCTGACGACGCTGACGGGTGAGACGGGGGCCGGCAAGTCGATCCTGTTGGATGCCCTCACGCTGGCGCTCGGCGGCCGCGGTGATGCTTCCCTAGTGCGACATGGGCAGGAGAGCGGGCAGGTCGTGGCTGTGCTGCAACTGCCCACGGAGCACCCCGCGCGGAAAATGCTCCGGGCCAATGAAATCGCCGACGATGCCGACCTCATCATGCGGCGCGTACAATATGCCGACGGCCGCACGCGGGCATTCATCAACGACCAGCCGGTCGGTGCGAACCTGATGCAGGCAGTTGGGCGTCAGCTCATCGAGATCCACGGCCAGCATGACGACCGGGCGCTTATCGATGCAGCAACGCACCGCGCGCTGCTCGATGCCTTCGGCGGCCTCGAGAGCGATGTCGAAGCGACGCGCAAGACGCACGCTGCGCTCAGCGCGGCTGAGACGAAGGTGGTTGAACAGCGGGCGCTGATCGCGGAAGCCGCAGCCCGCGAGGACTATGCGCGGCATGTCGTCGAGGAACTGGCCGAGCTTGCCCCGGAAGTGGGGGAGGAGGACGCCCTCGCTGAAAAGCGCGCGCGTCTCATGCAGCTCGAAAAGGCACACGACGAGATCGCCGAGGCCGATGAGATTCTGGGCGGCCCCAACGCGGCGGCCCCGGCGCTGAGTGGCCTGATGCGCCGCCTGATGCGGAAGGCCGATAGCGGCATGGCATTGTTCCAGCCTTTGATCGACTCCCTTGACCAGAGCCTCACCGCGCTCGACCGCACGAGCGAGGCGGTCGAAGCGCTGAAGCGCGAGATGGCGTTCGACCCGGCCGAGCTCGAGCAGGTCGAGGGGCGTCTGTTCGCGTTGCGCGCTGCGGCCCGCAAGCATCACGTGATCGTCGACGAGCTCAGCGAGGTGCTGGCGAAATATCGCGCTGAGCTCGCGGCGCTGCAGAGCGGCGAGGCGACACTCGCCAAGCTCGAGGCAGATGTCGAGGTGGCGCGCGAGGCGTACCGCAAGGAGGCGCGGAAGCTGAGCGCCGGCCGGGTGAAGGCGGCCAAGGCACTGAGCAAGGCGGTCGAGGCTGAGCTCCCCGATCTGAAGCTTGGCTCGGCCCGTTTCATCGTCGACCAGCAGGTCGACGAGACGCGCCTCGCCGCCAGCGGCTTCGACCAGGTCGCGTTCCACGTCCAGACCAATCCGGGGACCTTACCCGGACCGTTGATGAAGGTGGCGTCGGGCGGTGAGCTTTCGCGCTTCCTCCTGGCGCTCAAGGTCGTGCTGGCTGATCGCGGCTCCGCGCCGGTCCTGATCTTCGACGAGATCGACACCGGCGTGGGCGGCGCTGTCGCCGACGCGATCGGGCGGCGGCTCAAGCGGCTCGCGGGCAAGGTGCAGGTGCTTACAGTCACCCACGCGCCGCAAGTAGCGGCGCGGGCCGACACGCACCTGTTCATCGAGAAGCAGTCGATCGCCGAAGGCGCGTTCATGCGTACCCACGTCCGGCCGCTCGATGGCGCAGCTCGCAAGGAAGAGATTGCGCGCATGCTCGCCGGCGCTACGATCACGTCGGAAGCCCGCGCTGCTGCGGGCAAGCTCTTGTCGGACGTGGCATGACGGACCAGGCACGCGAGGTCGAAAGCCTCAGCGAAGACGAAGCGCGAACCGAGCTCGACCGACTGCACGTCGCGCTGAGCGAAGCGGACCGCGAGTATTTCGAGCGGGACGCCCCAGAGCTGACAGACGCGGCCTATGACGCCCTGAAGCGCCGCTACCAGGCGATCGAGCGCGCTTTCCCGGAGCTCAAGCGTCCCGACAGCCTCAGCGACCGCGTCGCCGGTGCGCCGGTCGAGGGTTTTGCCAAGGTCCGGCACGAGGTGCCGATGCTGAGCCTGACCAAGGCGTACACTGACCAGGATGTGGTCGATTTCGCCGAGCGGGCGAAGCGCTTCTTCGAGCGCGACAAGGGCCTGCAGTTCGCGTTCACGGCCGAGCCGAAGATCGACGGATTGTCGGCGTCCCTGCGCTACGAAAACGGGGTTCTCGTCCGCGGCGCGACGCGCGGCGACGGTGCGGTCGGCGAAGACATCACGGAAAACCTGAAGACCATCGCCGATATCCCCCATCAGCTCAGAGGCAAGGGCTGGCCTGCGGTCATCGAAATCCGTGGCGAGGTCTACATGACCTATGCCGAGTTCCAGGCGCTCAAGGCGCGGTCGGCAGCTGTCGGTGGGCAGGACTATGTCAATCCGCGCAACACGGCGGCCGGCTCGCTGCGCCAGAAAGACCCTTCGGTCACAAAGAGCCGCAAGCTCAATTTCTTCGCCTACGCTTGGGGGTTCAGCTCCGAAGATCCGGCGTCAACGCAGTACGAGGCAGTCCAGAGGTTCGCTACCTGGGGCTTCAAGGTGAGCCCGCTGATGGTCCGCGCCGAGTCCGTCGACGAATTGCTGGCGCAGTACCGCAAGATCGAGGCGCAGCGTTCCTCGCTCGGTTACGACATCGACGGCGTCGTCTACAAGATCGACAGCCTCGAGCTGCAGCGGCGCTGGGGTGCGCTGAGCGGCGAACCGCGCTGGGCCATCGCGCACAAGTTTCCGGCCGAGCGCGCGACGACCGTGTTGCGCCAGATCGACATCCAGGTCGGCCGCACAGGTACGCTCGCGCCGGTCGGTCGGCTCGACCCGGTGACTGTCGGCGGCGTCACCGTGGTCAACGTCACGCTCCACAATGAGGACTACATCAAGGGCGTCGACAGTTTCGGTGAGCCGATCCGCGATGGCGCCGACATCCGCATCGGCGACACCGTCGTGATCCAGCGGGCAGGGGACGTGATTCCGCAAATCGTGCAGGTGCTGCTCGACAAGCGGCCCAAGGGCGCAAAGCCGTACGATTTTCCCGACGTCTGCCCGGTCTGCGGCTCGCCCGCGGTACGGGAGGTCAATGAGAAGACCGGCAAGGAAGACGCGCGGCGCCGCTGCACCGGTGAGCTCATCTGCGCCGCGCAGGCGGTCGAGCAGCTCAAGCATTTCGTGTCGCGCGGCGCGCTCGACATCGAGGGTCTCGGCACCGAGCAGATCGAGCTGTTCTTCGACAAGGGCATAGTCAAGCACGCCGTCGACATCTTCCGGCTCGAGCGGAACCGCGATGCGGTGCAGCGGGCGATGCACGAGCGGCGCGAGGAGCAGGCTCGGTTGCGCGAGGAGGCGAGCGGCACCAAGCGCAAGAAGGTGCTCTCGGCCGAAGCGCGGACCTATGAAGGCCTGGACAAGCTCTTTGCCAACATCAATGCGCGCCGGGAGCCCGAACTCGACCGCTTCATCTTCGGCCTCGGCATCCGGCATGTCGGGGAGACGACGGCCGCAGTGCTCGCCAAGACGTTCTCGACCATCGAGGCCTTCCGCGATGCAGCCAAGACCGGTGAGTTCCCCTCGATTCATGGAATCGGTGACACGGTCACCCACGCCGTCACAGACTTTTTCAGCAACGCGCAAAACGTTGCGGCGCTCGACGACCTGCTGACGGAGGTGCACCCGAAGCCCTATGTCGTCGCGGTGTCGGCGAATTCGCAGGTGGTCGGCAAGACGATCGTCTTTACCGGCACGCTCGAAAAGCTCACGCGCGGCGAGGCCAAGGCGATGGCCGAGCGGCTGGGCGCGAAGGTCGCCGGCTCGGTGTCGTCCAAGACCGACATCGTCGTGGCCGGACCGGGCGCCGGCAGCAAGCTCAAGACCGCGACCGAGCTCGGCATCACAGTGCTCAGCGAGGACGAGTGGCTCGAGCTTGCCCGGCAGTAATTTCGTTCAGCCTGCGTTCGGAATCGAGGGGCTACCAAGCGCCACCTTTTCCATAGGCTACACCATGAAAAGTCTAATCCTCGCCCTGTTCGCGCTCGCGCTCACTGCGCTTCCCGCCTTCGCGTTCGATACACCCCAAGATTTGCTCACGGCGCTCTACGCGCCGTACGCGAAGGGCGATTCCTTCGATTGGAGCAAGTGGGACGAGAGCAAGTTCCGTTCCTCGCACCTCAACGAGCTCTTCGCCAAGGATCTCAAGGAGGCCAATGGCGATGTCGGCCGGCTCGATTTCGATCCGTACATCGACGGGCAGGACTATCAGATCACCGACCTCAAGTTCGGCGAGGCCACGATCACCGGCACGACAGCCAAAGTGGAGGTGACCTTCAAGAACTTCGATGCCGCCGAGGACCTGATGTTCACGCTGGTCGAGGAAGCGGACGGCTGGAAGGTGGACGACGTCGTCTCGTCCAACAAGGACTTTCCGTATTCGCTGAAGGCGATCATGGAAGGCCCATTGAGCTAGATCGCGCGGGTCGCCTCCTTGAGCCACGCCTTGACGTCTGCCTTGAGGGAAGGGCCGATCTCCCTGAAGACGCGCTTGTGATAGGCGTTGAGCCACTCGGTCTCGTGCGGCAGCAGCAGGCTTTCGTCCACCAGCCGCAGGTCGATGGGACACAGCGTCAGGGTGGCAAGCTCGAGGAAGTTCTCGGCGACCTGGCTTTCGGTAACCAGAACGAGGTTCTCGATGCGGATGCCGTAGGCGCCGGTCTTGTAGTAGCCAGGCTCGTTCGAGATGATCATGCCGGGCTCGAGCGGCGTGGGGTAGCGCGGCGAGAAGCCGACCGGGCCCTCATGCACGGAGAGGAACGCGCCGACGCCGTGGCCGGTGCCGTGGTTGTAGGTCACGCCGTCCTGCCAGAGGAACTGCCGGGCCAGCACGTCGAGCTGCGCGCCCGAGGTACCGCGCGGGAATTTCTGCATCGACAGCGCAATCATCCCCTTAAGCACGCGGGTGAAGCGGTCCTTCTGCTCGGCGGTGGCCTTGCCGGTGAACATCGTGCGGGTAATGTCAGTGGTGCCGCTCAGATACTGCGCACCGGAATCGAGCAGCATCAGTTCGCCCGGCTTCAGGGTCCGGTTCGATTTCTGGTCGACGTGATAGTGGACGATCGCGCCGTTCGGCCCCGACCCTGAGATCGTGTCGAAGCTTGCATCGATGCAGCTTTCGTCCTCGCGGCGGAAATGCTCGAGCGCTTCCACGATTCCGATTTCGGTGAGCTTGCCCCGGGGCGCCTCCTGATCGAACCAGTGCAGGAATTTCGCAAGCGCAATACCGTCGAGCCGGTGCGCCTCCTTCATGCCGCCGATCTCGGCGTCGTTCTTGCGGCTCTTAGGAAGCAGGACGGGATCGCGCTTTTCGACGATCCTGGCGTCGGACACGCCCGCAACGGCGGTGACCAACGCCAGCGGCGCCGTCGCGGGGTCGATCCACACCCGTTTGTCGGCGGCGCCAAGCTTGCGCAGCTCCGCGATCAATGTCTCGACGTCGGCGACCTTGGCCGTGCCGCTGAGGCCCTTCTTCAGGTCGGCGGTGATCTTGGCCTTGTTGACGAAGAGCGTCGGCTTGCCGGTCTTGGGGACGATGGCGAAGCTGAGGACCACCGGCACGTTGGGCACGTCCCGACCGCGCATGTTGAGCAGCCAGTTGATCGATTCGGGCAACGTCAGCACCACCACGTCGGCGTTCTCGGCCGCGAGGGCCTTGCGGACCTCGCTCAGCTTGTCGTCGGCGGTGCGTCCCGCCCGGTTGTGGCCGAGGAATTCGACCGGACTGACCGGCGGGGCCGGGCGATCGTCCCAGATGGCATCGACGAGGTTGGTGCTTGGCACCAGCGTGACCTTGCCGGCAAGCTTCTCGCTCAGATCCTTGATCTCGCCCGGCGTATGCAGCCACGGATCAAAGCCAAGCTTGCCGCCGGTGGGAATGAAGTCGGCGATGCGACTATCCACAGCCCCTTGGCCGGTCTCGATGACAGTGACCAGCCTGGTGTCGGTCTCGAGCGGCGCCTGCAGGGTATAGCGCGAGTCGACAAGCAGCCCGGCCTTCTTGGCCCCGATGACAGCGATGCCGGCTGAGCCGGTGAAGCTCGTCACGTAAGCGAGCCGCGCTTCGCTGGGCGGCACCGATTCACCGCGATGCGCGTCGGCGCGCGGGATCAGAAAACCGTCCAGGCCGGCCGCCGCGATCGCGGCGCGCAGCGCTGCGAGGCGTGGGGCGACGGTCTCAGGCGTCGTGCGGGTGTCGAAGCGCTGGAACTGCGCGGGGCCGAAGGAGGGGTTCGCCATTGTTCATTTCACATTAAGCCGGGTTGCGGCATGGGCATGGCTGGGTTGCCGGCCGCCGCCTTTCCGGGATGGTCGATGACGCCTATTTAGCCAATGGACGCGAGAGCGGCCACCACCGATTGATCCGAGACTAAGACGATGACCACCAGCAGACCCGATTTCCGCAAGACCCTCGACGCCGTCGTCGGCGCGCGTTCGCGCGAAGCGACCCGCCAGCTCGCGCGGCGCAACGAGTTCCTGCTGCTCGGGGCGATCACCAAGCGCCCCAACTGACCTCCAAGCCCCATGCAGGCAAAGCCAAATCCCCGGATGTCCTCCGGGGATTTTGTTTTTCACGCGGCCTTCTCGAGGATCAGGGTGGCCCAGTCGCCGCGCTCGAGGCGCTGGCGCAGCACCATGCCCTGCCGCGCGTAAGCGGAGACGACGCGCGGCGCCTGCCCGATGAGGATACCGGACAGAATGATCGTCGCGCCGCGGGCCGCCGCCCGGCCCATCGAAGGAGCCAGGGCCGCGAGGGGCTCGGACAAGATATTGGCGACGATGAGGTCGTAGGGGCCGGACTTCTGGATCAGCGCATGATCGAGTCCCGGCGCGGTGACGGCGGCGACCAGCCGGCCGACGCCGTTGTCGCGCGCATTCTCGATGGTGGTTCGCGTGGCGATCGGATCGATGTCGCTGGCAACGACGCTCAGGCGGGTGCGCTTGGCAAGGGCGATGGCGAGCACGCCGGTGCCAGTGCCGACGTCGAGCATGGTCTTGGGCCGGCTGCGCTTCAGCGTGCGGTCGATGGCTTCGAGGCAGCCAGTGGTGGTCTCGTGGTGGCCGGTGCCGAAGGCCTGCGCTGCATCGATGCGAATGGGAATGAGTCCGGCGGGGGGCGTCGCGTCCTCGTGACTCCCATAGACGTAGAAGCCGCCGGCGGTCACGGGCTTCAGCCCCTCGAGCGATTTGGCCACCCAGTTGGTCTCGGTATCGACCGGCGTGATGGTGAAGCCGACCGCGCCACCGAGCGTTGCCTGCGCCAGTTCCTCGAAGGCGTCGAGGTCCGGCAGCATCTCGCAGGTCGCCTCGAACACCCACTCGCCGGTCTCGGCATCCTCGTGGGCCGACGCCGTCAGGGCGAGATCGTCGCGCTCCATGACAGCGTCGACGAGTGCGTAAGCCTGATCGCGGGAGAGCGGCACGGAAACCTGGTTGAGCATCATGCGCGGGTTGTTGCCGGGGCGGGCGGGGTTGTCAATCTTAGGGCGAGCGGACGCGTCCGGTGACCCGGTTTGCGGGGGAAAGAAGCGGCCTCGGCGGGACTAGGGTCCAAGCCGGTAGTCGGCAACTTATGGGACCTTCGTCCCGCCGACGCGTTGGGGTGGATTCAGGCATACGCCGCGTGGAGGGCAGGAGAACTGTGCTCCTGCCTCGGCTCCCGCTTTGGCCCACCACGGAGCGACCTCCGTGATCCCCAACTCCCCCCGCAGACCGTTCGTCGCGACCTCGCAGCGCGAGGGGATGAGGGGAATATAAGGGGGCGCAAAGCACCGGGCATAAGTTTTTTGAAATGAGGCTGTGATGCCCGGAGAGCCTGGGGGTTGCGAAGATGAACGCGTGTCGGTTGGGGGCAGCGTGCGAGACCGCGACTCCCCCCACCCCGGCTTTGCTAAGCTCGCTTCGCTCGCTAAGCGCGCCGGCCCGCGCCACGCGGGGGAGGGAAAGCTCGAGCCGAAGCTGCAGCAAACACGGGGTCATCTCCGCGCGGGGACCTCTGTTGATGTGGCCTAACGGAGGTTCCCGCTTGCGCGGGAATGACCTGGTGGGTGGGCGCGATGGTGCCTCTCGGCAGACCCGCGACATCACGATCTTTCGGTTCCGTCATGGCCGGGCGCAGACCCGGCCAGCCAGATGGACCTGCAGCGGGCGCTTAGAGTTCCGCTGGGTCCGCGGATCAAGCCCGCGGATGACGGAGCGGAGGGGTCTTGGGGATGAAGGATCGGAGGGGTTTGGGACGACGGAACGGAGGAATTGCGCAAAGCGGTCGCCCCCTCCGTCGGCTTCGCCGACACCGGATCAAGTCCGGGGCAAGCTCTCTCATGCGGCGCATAGGGGAGGAGTCCCGCCTGCAAAACCTTAGGCTTGTGGCGCGTGTTCGCGGGGGCGGAGTGGAATGACGTTATCGCCGAAGCTCGACCAGTCTCGGCGGCGCAGGCTGGGGCGGGGTTCGGCCTTGGCG
>JBQCIY010000121.1:0-4864 GCA_051953275.1 Devosia sp.
ATATGGGTCCATAGCACACCATTTAATGTACGTACAAAAAATATCACGTCAATACCCTCACACCGCCCGCTGCAGGTGCACGATGTCGAGCCAGCGGTCGAATTTATAGCCCAGCGCCTCGTAGCGGCCGATCAGGCGGAATCCGTGCTTTTCGTGCAGGCGGATCGAGTTGGCGCGCTCGGCGGTGATCACCGCGAGCATCTGCCGGAAGCCGAAGGCTTTCGATTGCTCCAGCAGCCGGCCGAGCAGGGCGCTGCCCAGGCCTTTGCCCTGCGCCTCGGGGGCGAGGTAGATCGAATCCTCGGCGGTGAAGCGGTAGGCGGGGCGCGGCCGGTAGGTCGAGGCGTAGGCGTAGCCGATGGTCTTGCCCTCCGCTTCGGCGATGATCACCGGATGGCCGAGTTCCAGCATGTGGCCGAACTTTTCGGCCATGGCCGCTTCGCCGGGGGCTTCGGTGTCGAAGGTCGCGACCGAGGTCTCGACGGCGTGGCGGTAGATGGCGGTGATCGCCGGCACGTCGGACCAGGCGAAGTTGCGGAAGATCGGCTCGGACATGTCGGACGCTCAAAAGCAAGGGGCCGCGCCCCTGGCGGTCGCGGCCCCTTTAAAGCCGATGGTTGGGTTTGTGACTAGCTGCGCTGGTTGCCGAAGATGCGCAGCAGGAACAGGAAGATGTTGATGAAGTCGAGGTAGAGCGACAGCGCGCCCATCACCGCGGTCTTGGTCAGCACGTCCTGGCCGTAGCCGGCGTCGTAGCTCTCCTTGACCTGCTGGGTGTTCCAGGCGGTGAGCCCCAGGAAGATCAGCACGCCGATCACGGAAATGGCGAAGCCGAGCGCGCCCGACGGCCAGAACAGGTTGACGATCATGGCGATGAACAGGCCCCACACGCCCATCACGAGGAAGGAGCCGAACTTGGTGAGGTCCGACTTGGTCGTGTAGCCGTAGAGGCTCATGCCGCCGAACATGGCCGCCGAGATGAAGAACACCTTGGCGATCGAGGCGCCGGTATAGACGAGGAAGATCGAGCTCAGCGACAGGCCCATGACGGCCGCGAACACCCAGAACAGGATCTGCAACGTCGCGGGCTGCATCTTGCGGACGCCGTAACTCAGCGCAAACACGAAGGCGAGCGGCGCGAAGATCACCACCCAGCGCAGCGGCGACAGATAGATGGCCTCGCCGAAGGCGGTGAGGTGATAGCCGTCGGGAGTGGCGGCCATGTAGGTGAAGTAGGCGACAAGGCCCGTCACCACGAGGCCGATGCCCATATAGTTGTAGACCTTGAGCATGTAGCTGCGCAGGCCCTGGTCGACGACCGCAGCGGTACCACCGCGCGCGGCTACGGACGGACGGTCGAATTCAGCCATGGTCAGTTCCCCTTGAAACTCAGGAAGTCCCGCGCAAGGCGGGCCGTTGCGTGAGAATATGGACGGACAGGGCCGGCAATACAAGGCCGGACGGCGGTGTTACCAAACTGTAACCTTGCCCGGCCAAGGGGTTAACGGCGTCTGTTGCAGCACCGTCATGAACTTGCAGCGGCGACTCACTATGTTAGGCTTGCCTTGTGCCAGTCTCGAATCGGCACCTATTGGAGACGGGTCCGTTGCCCAGGCTCTTTACCGGCCTCGAAGTCCCCTACCACGTCCAGTCTGCCCTCTCGCTCAAGCGCGGCGGTCTTTCCGGAGCGCGCTGGATCGATCCCGAAAACTACCACATCACGCTCCGCTTCATCGGCGACGTCGACAACCGGACTGCCGATGAAGTGAGCTACGAGCTCGACCGGCTGAGCCATTCCGACGGATTTGCGCTGCGCCTGTCCCACCTCGGCACCTTCGGCGGCGATACGCCGCGGGCGCTCTATGCCGGGGTCGAAAACAACGAGGCGCTGCAACGGCTGCAGGCCGCACAGGAGCGGGTGCTGCGGCGTGCCGGGCTCGAACCCGAGGCGCGGCGTTTCGTGCCGCACGTGTCGCTGGCCCGGCTCAGGGGCGCCTCCGCCATCGAGGTTGCAGAATTCATCCACGAAGCCGGCCAGTTCGCGCCGCTCGAGTTCACCGTCGGGCGCTTCGTGCTGTTTTCGTCCAAAGCCTCGGTGGGAGGTGGCCCCTACCTGGTCGAGCAGACCTATCCGCTGGCCGAGCTCGCCGCCTAGCCGGGTCTGGCCCCACTTCACGTTGTGCGTGAGTTAACCGGTCGTTAACCCTCATGGGTCGACAGAAAGTCGGTCAAATCGGCGTCAAATTGCCGACATGATTGACTCTGATCCTCAGGCCCTCACCACACGCGGCAGGGTTTTGAGACCTTGGTAACCATAGCGTGGCAGCCTTGACCGAGGCTGCATTCTGTTCAGGGGTAAGCACATGATTTCGCTGCGTCGCCGGTTTTCGACCGGCCTGATCGCCATTTCCCTGCTCACAGCGACGGCCCCGACGCTTGCATACGCCGCCGCCCCGGCGCCCACCAATCTGGGCACCTTCAAGACCTGGACCGCCTGGCAGGGGCAGGACGATTACGGCAAGATCTGCTTCATCTCGGCGGCCCCCGATTCGAGCGAGCCGACGCAGGTCAACGGCAAGCCGATCGTTCGCGATCCGGTGCATTTCCTCGTCATTCACCGCGACAAGGCGCCGGCGATCAACGCCGACGGCACCGCGGCCAAGGACAAGAACGGCAACCCGGTGTTCCGCAAGGTGCGCAACGAGGTGCAGACCCTGATGGGCTATCCGCTCAAGCCCACCACCGACAGCTTCACCCATACCGCCTCGGTCGACGGCAAGGCCTATCCGATGAAGTCGATCGCCGACGACCCGTCGACCCCGATCAAGGACGACGAGGCAGCCTGGCTCGCCAGCATGGACGACGAGGCCGGGTTCGTGGCGGCGCTCAAGAAGGGCAGCAAGCTGGTGGTGACCGGGACGTCGACGCGCGGCACGAAAACCACCGACACCTACTCGCTCGCCGGCATCACGCAGGCGATGGGGGCTATCGACAAGGCCTGCCCATAGCGGAACGCAGGCCGCTGCCGCGCCGTTGCAGGCAGCGTGATGACCGGATAATCGAGGCGCCATGGCGGTCCGCAGCTCCCTGTTCTTCGTGCTCTTCCTGGCGCTGGGCGCTGGGCCCGTCCCCGTGCTGGCGCAATCGGTGACGCAGATCGGCACCTTCAAGGACTGGTCGGCCTACTCGGCCTCGGAGGGCGCCGGAGCCATGTGCTTTGCCATGAGCAAGCCGACGACCGTCGATCCGCAGCCCGACGGCTACACCCAGGCCTACCTCTACCTGACGCACCGGCCGGCCGAGAACATCAGCAACGAGCTCAACCTCGTGGCCGGCTTCGAGTTCGCGCCGGACCAGCCGGCGACGCTCAGCGTGGGCGGCAGGAGCTTCGATCTCTTCACGCAGAAGGACGCTGCCTGGCTTCTCGACGAAAAGCAGGCCGACGACCTTGCGGGCGCCATGCGCGCCGGCGACTCGCTCACCATCCAGGGCACGACCGGCAAGGGTATCCTCGTCACCGAGACGTTCTCGCTTTCAGGCGCCACCGCCGCCAGCAAGGCCATCGACGCCGGGTGCTGATGCAGGGCTGGCCTGCAATGCCCTTTTTTGCGCCCGCGGGGAGACTATGTTAGAGCGCCGCCCCGGAGACCGAACCCCTTGAGCATCGCCCTCGACCTCGACCATGCGAGTCATGCCGCGCGCGCTTCGGCGCCGGCGCGGCGGTCGCTCGTCGGGCTGGGCAAGCCGAAGCTGCGCGAGGCCCTCGCCGGCATCGGGCTCGACGAGCGTGAAGCCAGAATGCGGGCGAGCCAGCTGTGGAACTGGGTGTACTTCCACGGCGTCACCGACTTCGAGCGGATGACCAATATCCAGAAGGGCGTGCGGCAGAAGCTTGCCGACGCGTTCCTGCTCGACCGGCCCGAGATCGTCTCCGAGCAGGTGTCGATCGACGGCACCCGCAAATGGCTGTTCCGCTTCCGCGATCCGCAGAACCCGCGCCTGCCGCCGGTCGAGATCGAAACCGTCTACATCCCTGAAGAAGACCGCGGCACGCTGTGCGTTTCCTCGCAGGTCGGCTGCACGCTCACCTGCTCGTTCTGCCACACCGGCACGCAGACGCTGGTGCGCAACCTCACGGCCGGCGAGATCCTCGGCCAGGTGCTGATGGCGCGCGAGCGGCTGGGCGACTTCCCCGGCGGGCAGCGGCCGGCCGACGGTGGGCTGGTGCCGTCGGGGGAGACGCGGGCCATCACCAACCTCGTGATGATGGGGATGGGCGAGCCGCTCTACAACTACGACAACGTCAAGGACGCGCTGCTGATCGCGCAGGCCGAAGACGGCATTTCCTTGAGCAAGAGACGCATCACGCTCTCGACCTCCGGGGTCGTGCCGCAGATCGAGCCGACCGGCCGCGAGATCGGCGTCATGCTCGCCATCTCGCTGCACGCGGTGCGCGACGACCTGCGCGACATGCTGGTGCCGATCAACAAGAAGTATCCGCTCAAGGAACTGATCCAGGCCTGCCGCGACTATCCGGGCCTCAGCAACGCCAAGCGCATCACCTTCGAGTATGTGATGCTCAAGGACATCAACGATTCCGACGCCGATGCACGCGAGCTGGTGCGGCTGTTGAGCGGCATTCCAGCCAAGATCAACCTGATCCCGTTCAACCCCTGGCCGGGCACCAACTACGATTGCTCGAGCTCGGCGCGGATCGAAAAATTCGCCGATATCGTCAACCGCGCCGGCTACGCCTCGCCGGTGCGCACGCCGCGGGGCCGCGACATCTTCGCCGCCTGCGGCCAGCTCAAGAGCGAGACCGAGCGGCTCCGCAAGAAGGACCGCGAGGCCCTGGCGGGTGTCT
>JBQCIY010000122.1:0-48391 GCA_051953275.1 Devosia sp.
TGCACTCGTCAGCGCCACTGCCGTGGGCCTGCTGATGGCCACCGGCGCCGCCTACGCCGGTGATGACAACGACGCGCTGACACTGCAGAGCGGTAACAGCAACGTCGCCGGTACCGATCAGTCCAGCGCCCACAACAGCAACATCGGCGCTCCTGGTCTGCCGGCGACGCAGATGGGGAATAACAACTACCTCTCCGCCACGCAGGTCGCCGGGCACAACAGCGCCGGCGCGGCTGGCCCGGGCATCGACCAGCAGAACAACTACAACAATATCTATATCTATCAGGGCTACGGCGACACCTCGACCTGGGATCCGTACAACACCATCGGCTCGATCAAGCAGGATGGCTATATTGGCGGCTCGACGCCGAACGGTTCAGGCTGGGCCAACCAGGCGACGATCTACCAGTTCTATTCGGACAATGTCGGCACGGTGACGCAGCACTACACCGGCGGCAATCCCAATACGATCTGGATCAATGAGACCGGCGGTAGTGGCAGCACCGGCAACAACATCAATTCCATCTCGCAGAACGGCGGCAACAACGCCGTTACAATGACGCTGACCAACCTCTCCGGCGGCGGTGCCAACGGCGACGGCAGCTTCACCACGGACGGCATCGCCGATGTGGTTGCGAATCCGCACTACTACGACTCCTATGTCAGCCCGCCCTGGCCTGTCATTGGCCAGGCTACCGTGACGCAGAATGGCAGCGGCAACACGGTTGGCTTCAACATCAGTGGCAACGACAACAAGTTCGGCTTCTACCAGAACGGGTCGAGCGGCTCGCGCCAGATCAATGGTGGAATCACCAGCGGCAACTGGGATGAGATCGCCGCGGTGCAGGAAGGCACCAGCGATCTGCTCAACGCCTACGTCTCCGGCTATGGCAACCAGGTCGGCTCGATCCAGCTCGGCGCCAGCGGCAACACCGGCACTGCGTCGATCAGTGGCAGCTTCAACCGCTCGCTGCTTCTGCAGGACGGGACGGGAGGTTCGAACACCGGCGAGGTCGACACTGGCGCGACGAGCGGCGGCAGCGGCGCCGGCAACAATCTCGGCGTGATCCAGTATGCGACTGGGGGCTCCAACCAGGCCACGGTGAACGTGCAGACCGGCGGGTCGAACACCGCCGTCGTCGGGCAGTACAGCAGTGGTGGCACCAACTCTGCGTCGGTGGTTATCAACGGCAGCAACAACAACCTGTTGTCGGGCATCACTCCGTCGCACTTCGCGTCGGGGCATAGTGCGGCTGCAAACGTCGCATCACCGGTGACCATCGGCACCGTTGCGAATGCGCTTGGTGGCAGCGGCGTGCTGAACTCGATCTTCGGAAGCACCATCGGAGGCGCACTGGGCAGTACACCGCTGCTGACGCCCGGCCTGATGACGCAGGTTGCCGATCTCGGCGGCAGCAACTCGCTGACGCTCGGCGTGTCGAGCAGCAACAACCTGTTCTCGACGACGCAGGGCACGATCGGAAGCGGATCGAATACGCTCAATGCCACCATCGAAGGGGGTAACGGCAACGAGCTTTCGGTGGCGCAACTTACGGGACTCGGCGGCACCAACCTTGCCACGACGGTACAGAACGGCTGGGGCAACAGCATCGGTCTGACGCAGATCGGCACGAACACCGCCTCGATCTCGCAGTAGGCGGGACTCGCCAAACAATGATGCGGTCGGATCGAAAGGTCCGGCCGCATCTGTTTCTCACGCTGCGTCGGCGCAAGGACGGGAGTATCCCGCGGCCCAGTGCCGCCCGACAGTCACAATGCGGGGTGGGGCCTCGCATGGGCGGGATTTTCGCCGCAATCTGCTGCATGGTTCGTGCGGTGGTCGTCGGGGCCCGGATTTGCTCGTTCGGTATGCGGTTTTGGGAGCGCTCGCATTGGCGATGCTGACGGTGCCGTCGGTGTCGGCCTGCGAGGGGCTGCGCGACGGGCCCAGGGGCACCGTCACGCAGATCGTCGACGGCGATACGCTCATGCTCGACAACGGGCTGGTGGTGCGGCTCATCGGCGTCCAGGCGCCGCATCTGGCGCTCGGCCGGCCTGGGCTCGACGACTGGCCGAAGGGCGCCGAGAGCAAACAGGCGCTGAGCGATCTCACGCTCAACAAGCCGGTGCTGCTGCGCTATGGCGGCGAGGAGAAGGACCGCTACGGGCGCCTCCTGGCGCAGGTGTTCCTGCGCGATGCCGCCGGCACCTGGGTGCAGCAGCAGATGCTGCTGGCCGGCATGGCGCGGGTCTATTCCTTTCCCGACAACCGCGCCTGCCTGCCCGATCTGTTCGCGGCCGAGACGCGGGCGCGGACCGGCGGCCTTGGCATCTGGGGCGATCCCTATTACAGGGTGCGGCGCGCCGACCGGCCGGCGGATTTTTCGAGCCTTGCGGGACATTATGAGCTGGTCGAAGGCCGCGTGCTCAAGGCGGACAAGGCCGGCGGGCGCGTTTATCTGAATTTCGGCCGCTATTACAAAGAGGACTTCACGGCGGTGATCGACAGCCGGGCGCTGCGCCTGTTTTCCGACGAACATCTCGATCCGCTCAGGCTCAGCGGCGCGCTGGTGCGCGTGCGGGGCTGGATCGATCTCGTCGATGGCCCGCGGATTGCGGTCACGCATCCCGAGCAGATCGAGGTGCTGGCGGTCCCATGAGCGTGAAGCTGCTCCCCCGGCTGGCGGTGATCGGGTTGCTGGCGCTGCTCGCCGGCTGCTCGAGCGTGCTCGGCCCCGGCGTCGCGGTGACGCAGACCACCGGCCAGATGGCGCCGCTGGTGTCGGAGACGGGCGATCCGAATGACGACATCATCGGGGCGCGTGAGAACCCCAAGATCATCGCCTCCTATGGCGGCATCTACAACGACCGGCCGGCCGAGATCATGCTGGCGCAGATTGTCAGCAAACTGTTGAGCGCGGCCGATCAGCCCAACTCCAAGTTCACGGTCACCGTCCTCGACAGCCCGATCGTCAACGCCTTCGCGTTGCCGGGCGGTTACATCTATGTGACGCGCGGTATCCTCGCGCTCGCCAACGACCAGAGCGAGCTCGCGGCGGTGCTGGCGCACGAGATCTCACACGTCATCCTCAAGCACGCGCAGGCACGCTCCAACCGCATCAAGACCACGGCGCTGGTCGACAAGGTGGTGTCAGGCGTGTTCGGCGACGATCCGTCGACCGACCAGTCGGCCAACAAGGCCCAGCTCTCGCTCGCCGCGTTCAGCCAGGCGCAGGAGCTCGCCGCCGACAAGGAAGGCATCATGATCGCGGGCAAGGCCGGGTTCGATCCCTATGCGGCAAGCCGCTTCCTCGCGGCCATGGGCCGCTTTGCGCAGTACACGTCGGGCGACGTCGCCGACCAGGGCGCGGACTTCCTGAGCTCACACCCCTCCACCCCGGACCGAATCCAGAAGGCGACGGCCATCGCGCAAGGGACGTTCGGGTCGCCGGGCACCGGCGCGCAGAACCGGCCGGACTACATGGCCGCGATCGATGGCATGGTCTATGGCGACAGCCCGCAGCAGGGCGCGATCAGCGGCCAGCGCTTCATCCAGCCCGGCCTCAGGTTCACCTTCACAGTGCCGCAGGGCTACAACCTGTCGATGTCGAACGGCGCCGTGGTCGGCGTCGCCGGCGATGGCCAGGCGGTGCGCTTCGACAGCGCCACGGTGCCGGGCAATGTGGCGCTCGGCGACTATCTCAAGTCCGGCTGGATCGCCGGGCTCGACGCCGGCTCGGTGACAGAGCAGAACATCAATGGCTTCGAGACGGCCTCGGGCGTTGCCAAGACCGACCAGTGGAATTTCCGGGTCGAGGTGGTGCGCTACAACGGGCAGGTCTATCGCTTCATCTTTGCGGCGCGCATCGATAGCGAGCTGTTCGCGCGCGGCGCCGACCAGACCATCCGCAGCTTCCGCGCCGCAACGCCCGCCGACGTGGCGCAGGTGCATACGCTCAGGGTCAAGACCGTCACCGCCGGGCCGGTCGACAGCGCCGACTCGCTGGCCCGCAAGATGGGCGGCGTCGCCGATGCGACCAACCTGTTCTACATCCTCAACAACCTCTATCCGGGCGACTCCGTGGTGCCGGGACAGCAGTACAAGGTCGTGGTGGTGAACTAGGGTCCTCTCCCGCGGGTGATGACGGCGCGCGAGCGTGCGCGGCCAAAGAAAAAGGCCGGCATCGCTGCCGGCCTTTGAAGCTTGGACGCGTCGCGATCAGGCGGCGGCTTCCTCGGCGTCGGGCTCGGTGCGGGGGCCACGGCGCGGCGACTTCTGGAGCTGCTTTTCGATGAGCTGCACCGCCTCGGTCAGAGTCAGCTTGTTGACGGCGCTGATCTCGCGGCTCATGCGGTCCATCGCCTGCTCGAACAGCTGGCGTTCGGAATAGCTCTGCTCGGGCTGGTCTTCCGACCGGTAGAGGTCGCGCACGACTTCGGAGATGGCGATCAGGTCGCCCGAATTGATCTTGGCTTCGTATTCCTGGGCGCGGCGCGACCACATGGTGCGCTTCACCCGGGCGCGGCCGGTGACGGTCTCGAGCGCCTTTTTGACCACGGGCTCTTCGCTCAGCTTGCGCATGCCGACGGATTTGATCTTGGCGGTGGGGACGCGCAGCGTCAGCTTGTCCTGCTCGAACGAGATGACGAAGAGCTCAAGCTTGAGGCCGGCGACTTCCTGCTCGTCGATCGAGGTGATCATGCCCACCCCGTGAGAGGGGTAGACGATGTATTCACCGGTCTTGAATCCGAGGCGCTGCACAGACTTCTTGGCTACCATGAGATACTCCTTTGACGCCGCCGCCGGACCGGTTCTTTGCGGAAGACCGTCCTTGTTACTTTTGCAGGTAAGCCCATAGCGCCGTCCGGTCCCGCTCGACCGTCCGGTGTTCAGTCCGTGACTTTTGTCAAAAAAAGAGTGCCTTGCGGCACAGGGCTGGTGTCTGCATCGATTGGCGGACCATAGCACAATTTTCCGGCAGAATCAAAATTGCCGAATCAGGTGCGTTAATTTGGCCCGACTCCGGGCGTCCGATGTTGATGATCTGCCCTGAAAATGGGCAGAGTCAGTCGCCTTCGCCAGGGGCCTCGGAGAAGTATTTTTCGTACTTGCCGTCGACGCCGTCCCATTCCTTGGCATCGGCCGGGGGATCGCGTTTTTCGGTGATGTTGGGCCAGGCGGCGGCGTATTTCGCGTTGACTTCCAGCCACTTGTCGAGGCCCGGCTCGGTGTCGGGCTTGATCGCTTCGGCCGGACATTCGGGTTCGCACACGCCGCAGTCGATACACTCGTCCGGATGGATGACGAGCATGTTCTCGCCTTCATAGAAGCAGTCGACGGGGCAAACCTCGACGCAGTCCATGTATTTGCACTTAATGCAGTTGTCCGTGACGATGTAGGTCATGTGCGGCGGAAAGATCCTGGAAGGCCCGGGAGGCAGCGGACTCGCCTGGGCAAGGCCCGGCGGTCGGCAGCGTGCTAACGCGTTTTAGAATGGCTCGCAAGTGAGCCGAAGAGCACCGGATTGCCGCGGTTGTCGCAGGGGCGGAAGCCGTTTTCAGGCGCGCGGGACGTCCGGCGACAGGTCTTCGTAGAGCAGCTGCGCCTCGGCCGGGGGACCACGGTGCTCGCCGGGGTCGAGGATTTTCCACACCAGCAGCCGCGAGTGAACCGTCATGGTCAGCACGTCGCCGGCGCCAACCTGGCAGTCGGTGCGGGTCTCGCGCGCGGAATTGACGCGGACGGCGCCGGTCTCGATCAGCTTTTGCGCCAGCGTTCTCGACTTCACCGCCCGGGCGAAGAACAGCCACTTGTCGAGCCGCTGTTTCGCCAAGTGTTATTCCGGCTTGGGATTGCGCAGCGCCGCCAGCGCCGCCCACGGCGAATCCGGATCGAGGGGCACGTCCCGCTTCTCGCGCGGGCGATGCTCCCGCCAATCCTCGCGGTCGCGCTTGCCGTTGAACTTGGGCTTGCCGTTCGGCTTGCCGCCGCCATTGTTGTCGTACCGGCGCTGCGGCTTGCCGGCGGCGACCTTGTCGCGATCGGGACGGCGGAACTGCCGCGCGTCGCGCTTGGCGGCCTCGCCCTCGGCACCGTCCGCGGCGGCGGCGCCGTTCGGCGCCGGCCGATGGACACGCGGGCGCTTGTTTTCGTGGCGCGGATTGTCCGGACGGCGTCCTGCGGGGAACCAGATTTCGTCGAATTCGGCCTCCGCCGGCTTGGTCTCGGCTTGGGCAGCGGGCGCGCCTTCACTCATCGGGGCGGCCGCAGATTCGGCCGGCGGTGGGGTGGCGCCGAGATCGGAGCTGGCAGCCTCCACGGCGGCAGCTTCGGCTGACGGCGTCGCGGCGGTCACGTCGCCGCCTTCCACCGTCTCAGCGGCAACGCTGTCGGTGGAGGCTTCGATGACGGCATCGATCTGCGCCTCGGTCTCGACCGGGGCCGTGACGTCGGCGGTGGCAAGCGCCGGTGCTGCAACCTTGGGCGTGCGACGCACGCGATAGCCGAGCGAGCCGAGGATCGAGTTGAAGTCCTCGCCGGCGGTGCCGAGCAACGACGTCATCTCCACGGTGACACGGAAGCCGTTGCCCTCGGCGGCGCCGGCCGGCAGCTCACCCTGATGGGTTTTGGCGTCGAGCGCGATCAGCGGCCGGATGATGTCGGCGAGGCGCTCGAGGATGTCGACGCGCACGGCGCGCTTGCCGGCCACCTTGAAGCCGGCGACCTCGTAGAGCTTGGTCGAGATCTCCGGGTCGATCTGGAACGATGTTCTGCCACTGAGCACGGTGTGCGGCAGTTCGCTGACGCCGTGCTGGCGGACGCCGCCGTTCTTCAGCGCGTAAAGGATCAGCGCCAGCTCGCGCGGTGCGGGCTTCAGGGCCAGCGGCACGTAGATGTGGTAGGCGCCGAACTTGACGCCGAGCTTGCGCAGCTTGCCGCGCACCTCCTGGTCGAGGCCCTTGACCTCGTCGGCGACGACGCCGCGTGGCAGCAGACCGAGATTTTCATAAAGCCGGAAGGCGAGGCCGCGCGCGGCGCCTTCGAGGTCGGCCGGCGCTTCGAGCTGCAGCACCGGCTCGAGCACGGTGTTGATATGATGGCGGAGCCAAAGGTTGAGGCGGTCCTGCACCCGCTCGAGGTCGGCCCCGGTCAGGCCTTCGTCGGCCAGCACGATGACGCGAGGCGCGTAGAGGCCGTCGCCCTCGGCAAGGCTCGCCACCACTTCGCCGCGCCAGCGCAACTGTCCGTCGGTCGAAAGCACGAACTCTTCATTCGGCGCGCCCGACAGGCGGTCGGCGCGATGCGCGATCTCGGGCGCGACGACCTGTGCGGCAGCGGAGGCAAGCGCCTTGGCATCGGTGTCCCCGTCGGAGCGCGCGAGCGTGAAACGGAAGCCCTGGATGGAGCCGATGTGGTGACCCTCGAGACTGATCTCGCCGCGGTCGTTGATTTCGGGAGTGGCCATAGATCGATCTCGCAAGTGACGCATCAACACACTGGTGCGCCGGTCCACAAATCGCTGAGTGAGCCGCTCGTGCAGGGCGTCGCTCAGCCGGTCCTCGATGTCACGGGTCTTTTCGCGCCAATGCGCAGGGTCTTCAAGCCAGTTTTTCCGGTTCGCGACATAGGTCCAGGTGCGGATCTGGCGGATCCGGTTGCTGAGCGTGTCGATGTCGCCGGCGACGTTGTCGCAGAAACGCACCTGCTCGGCAATCCAGTCGGTCGCGATCGCACCATGCCGGCGGAGGTCGGTATAAATGCGGGTAATAATCTCGCCGTGCGCGGCCGGCGAGACGTCGCGATAGTCGGGCAGGGCGCAGCATTGCCAGAGCAGCTCGACATTGCCGCGGCCGATGGCGAGGTCGCCCGCCTCGTTGCGCGACAGGAATTCGAGCGCCTGCTGGTCGGTCGCGATGGGAACACGCGTCAGCGCCTTGTTGCCGGGTGAGATGTCGAGGCTTGATCGGAGCGCGTCGATCGAGGCGAAATCGAGGTCGGAGTTGCGCCACTGCACCTGCCGCACCGGCTCGAAATCGTGGCCCTCGAGCTGCACCACCAGTTCTTCCTCGAACGCATCGGCGTTGCCGGTGACGCCGAACGTGCCGTTGTGCATATGGCGTCCCGCGCGCCCGGCGATCTGACCGAATTCGGCCGGCGTCAGCGGTCGCGTCTGGTGGCCGTCGAACTTGCGGTCGTCGGCGAAGGCGACGTGGTGCACGTCGAGGTTGAGGCCCATGCCGATGGCGTCGGTCGCGACCAGGAAGTCGACGTCGCCATTCTGGTACATGTCGACCTGCGCATTGCGCGTGCGCGGCGACAGCGCGCCCATCACCACCGCGGCGCCGCCGCGCTCGCGGCGGATCAGCTCGGCAATGGCGTAAACCTCGCGCGCCGAAAAGGCGACGATGGCCGAGCGGGTCGGCTGCCGCGAAATCTTGCGGCTGCCGGCATAGGTCAGGGTCGAAAAGCGCGGCCGGTGGATGATCTCGGCATCGGGCAGGAGCGTGCGGATCAGCGGCGCCATCGTGCCGGCGCCGAGCAGAAGCGTCTCGCTGATGCCACGGGCCTTGAGGATGCGGTCGGTGAAGATGTGGCCGCGGTCGAAATCGGTCGCGACCTGGATCTCGTCGACGGCGAGACATTCGACCGGCATGTCGAGCGGCATCGCCTCGACGGTACAGACCCAGTAGCGCGCCGTGGGCGGGACGATCCGCTCCTCGCCGGTCACCAGCGCCACCGCATCCTTGCCGACACGGTCGGCGACGCGGCCATAGACCTCGCGCGCGAGCAGGCGCAGCGGCAGGCCGATCATGCCCGAACGATGCGCCAGCATGCGTTCGATGGCGAAAAAGGTCTTGCCGGTGTTGGTGGGGCCGAGGATGGCCTTCAAGGCGGACGGATCGGTCATCTAAGGGCGTATGTAGGCGAGGACAATCGGCGAGCCTAGGCCCGATGTTTGCCTCAATTGCTACCGGCCGCCGCTATAGCGACGCAATCGCAGGACCCATATGCTCGCCCGGCGTGCGGGGCATGGGGCGACGATGAGTTGGGTACCGGTTGCGGTGCTGGTGAGCAATGTCTCCGGCGCGGCGTTGATGGCGCGGTTCGGCCTGCCGCCGATCGTGCCACTAGTCGGCCGCAAGGACAGCGACAACGAGGTGCTGGGGCTGCTTGGCCTGGTGCTGTTTGCCACCAGCATCGCCATTCGCGTCGCCGACGTGATCATGTTCGGCCTCTGAGGCGGCTGTTAACAAGCGGCACGAAGCGGGAACAAAGGCGGCCCGAATCGGCGGCGACTCGGCAGTAGTGCTTTGTTCTCCACTAGATGTGGTGGCTGCTCCATCCGATTCGGCGCAAGCAAGCCGAAATTTCCCTCGATATTCGCCCGAAACGGCTGCAAACCATTCATAGAGCTTACGAATTGATTGAATTCGAGGTGCTCCGGGCGGCGCGATGGCAAAGGTAAACCGAAGGTAAGCGGGCGCGTCTCAAAGATTTTCGCGACGTTTGCACTGTCCGCGCCGCGCCGTGAGGCTCTGCCAGGCGCGCGTTGGCAAAAAAGCCGTTGACCGTGCCAGAACGGCACAGCCGAAATCTTAGGGTTTTGTTCACCATAAAGGTGGCGGCGACGCACAAAACAGTGCCGCGGCAGCATGGCCGCGAAGCGCGCGTCGCAGATTGAAGCAAACGCCTCAGTCGAGGCTGGTCAGCACCATGCTGAGATCGCCCATCGAGGTGGTGAGCAGCACACGATAGGGTACGTAATAGCCGGTCTGGTGCAGGGGGGCGTACCAGATGAGGATGCGATCGTTCTGGGCCAGCGAGTTGGTCAACTCGCTGGTCGTGTAGTGCCCGGAGATCGGCTTGTAGGCGACTTTGCACAACACGACCGGTCCCTGGTAGCCGGTGCGCGGCGACGTCGCGGTGTCGTCCTTGGCGTAGGAGAAGTCGAGGTCGAAGCGCTCGATGCCGGTGAAGATGTGCGCATGGTGGTCGCACAGGGCCCGGTCGAGCGCCGGACCTTTGAGGATGAAGGCGGCCAGCATGTCGGTCACGCCGCTCAGCTGGCTGCGCTCGATCGGCACGCGGTTGATGTTGTTGACGATGGGCGGCGTCACGACGAAGGCGGTTACGTCGCCGGCGTTGTACTGCACCTGGACCTTGAACTCCTGCCCATCGGAATGGGTGATGAGGTCGAAGGCATTGGCGTGGAGGCCGTCGGCGGCGTCGGTGCCCGAGGAGTCGGACTTGGCCGTGCCCGCGGCGACCAGCGAAGCGACACCGGTGACGTTGGCATTGAGGCCGAGCGTATAGTTGCCCCCGGCGCTGTCGAATTTGAACGACGCGCTGGCGATGATGTTGCCGCCCAGGCTGATGACGTAGCTCGCGCCGGCCGACGTATCGGCAAGGGCGGTGTCGGCGGTCCCGGCCAGCAACAGGGTCGCGGCTAAAGCAGACAGCAGTCGGAAACTGGCCAACTGAGGACCCTCGGGCTCGAAAACCGGCCCCGGGCAGGGGCGAATCGCGGCAGAGGGCCAAATTGCCTGCCCTTCCGGGGGCTGGCAAGGCGCTCACGGCAGGTTTGAGGCCGCTCGGCTTGACGGGAAAGCCCGGTTTCTCTATGGAAGCGCCTCGATCAAGGTAGACCTCAGGCCCGCTGCGGGAATTGCCCGCCACCGGGCCGTTTTGACAGGAATTTCAAAATGGCGCGCCGCTGCGAATTGACCGGCAAGGGTGTGATGGTTGGCAACAATGTGAGCCACGCCGTCAACCGCACCAAACGCCGCTTCCTCCCCAACCTCCTCAACGTGTCGCTGATTTCCGATGCGCTCGGCCGCACCGTGAAGCTCCGCATCTCGGCCAATGCGCTGCGCTCGGTCGAGCATCGCGGCGGGCTCGATGCGTTCCTGCTCAAGGCCAGCGACGACGATTTGTCGCCGAATGCCCTGGCGCTGAAGCGCGAAGTCCGCGCCGCCGTCGCCGCCTAAGCAGCGACGCCAAGGTTTCGTACCGCGCTGGCCGCAAGGCGAGCGCGGTTTGTTTTTCTGGCCCCGGTCAGATGCCGGATCGCCAGCCTCGAAAGGTGCGATATGTTCGCTCGCTTTGCCGCGGCTCTCGCCGCCATGATCGCGGTCGTCACCGCGTCCAACATCCTCGTGCAGTTTCCGGTGAATGCGGCTGTCGGGCCCCTGCGTCTGGGCGATTTCCTCACCTGGGGCGCCTTCACCTATCCGTTCGCGTTCCTTGTCTCGGACCTCACCAATCGCTTCGATGGTCCGACGCGGGCGCGCACCGTAGTGATCGCCGGCTTCGCGGTGGCGCTGTGCCTGTCGGCATTTCTGTCGACGCCGCGTATCGCGATCGCCTCCGCGACGGCGTTCCTGGTTGGGCAGCTGTTGGACATTGCCGTGTTTTCGCGGCTCAGGAACCGGTTCTGGCTCGTGCCGCCGCTCAGTGCCTCCCTGCTTGGCTCGCTGCTCGACACGGCGCTGTTCTTCTCGATCGCCTTTGCGCCGGCCTTCGCATTCATCGACGGGTTCTTCGGCGCGCCGGACGGGTCGCTGGGCATGGCGGCGCCGTGGCTTGGCGTCGGGGTGCAGGTGCCGCTGTGGCTGTCGCTCGCGAGCGGCGACTTCAGCGTGAAGTTCCTCGCCGCGCTGCTGCTGCTTGCGCCTTACCGGCTGCTGATGAACGTCGTGATGCCGCTCAGGCCGGTTCCGCAGGCAGCGTGAATTCCAGCAGCAGACTGCGTTCCCAGTCGTTGAAGTTGTTGTCGGAGACGAGGGTGATCCGCGTCCTCCCGTCTGGTCCGGGGTGCACGGCCAGTCCCTCCATGTTGTCGAGGTCGCCGCCCACGGCTTCGAACAGCACCTCGCCCTGCATCTGCGCGCCGGGCTTCACGTCGGCGGCCCTGATGCGGACCAGCCGCGCCGCGAAATTGACCAGCACGACGCCGCGTTCGAGCACCAGCAGGTCGCCGTTGGGCAGAAAGGCGCAGTCGGTCGGGTTGGTCGAATTGCCGGAGCGATAGCGCATCGGGCCCTTGTCGTTCTTGCCGAGCAACCAGCCCTGATGCAGGCCGTCATTGTCGATCACGCCCTCGGTGAGGAGCAGGGTCGAGCCGGCCACGGGCGAGGCGGACGGCGCAACGCAGACCGCCTCGAGCGACTCGTTGGTGCGGGTCCTGGTCAACCAGTCGGGGATCGCGACTTCCATTGCCGGACCTTGAGGAACGCCGTTCGCCAAATGGAAATCGGCAACGCGCGTGAGGTTCTCGAACCCCACGCGAACCACCGACTTGTCGTCGGGCCGCCGGATCACCGTCAGCGCTTCGGCGTCGCGCGCAAAGGCTCGCGGCAGGTCGGCGCCCTTGGAGTTCTGGATCGGATCGATGCGGACGCCGACCAGCGACAAGGGCGCGCCCCGGTCGTCGTAGATCAGCTGGCCGGAAACGAAATTGCCGCGGTCCGAAACCATCGTCAGCCGGTTGTCGGGGGCGGTGAAGCCAATCGCCGAGAGGCCGCCGAACGTATCGGTGGCGCTGTTCAATTCGAGGCCGCCCTGAAAGACGAGACCCTGCACAGTCTCGCCGATCCCGGCATTCTCGAAGCGGCTGAGCTGCACCGCGTTGACCGTCGCATCGTAGGCTGCCGCCGGCGCAACCGGCAGCAGGGCTGCGGCGAGCGCCGCGGCTGCCAGTCTCATGCGTACTGGACCCGCCGCGACAGGCCGGGCGGCTCTTCGTCGAACAGCGCCGCGAGCTCATCGGTCAAGGCGCCCGCCAGCTCCTCGGCATCGAGCAGCGTGACGGCACGCCGATAGTAACGCGTCACGTCATGGCCGATGCCGACGGCGACCAGCTGGATCGGCGTTCTGGTCTCAATCTCCTCGATGACCTGCCTGAGGTGCGCTTCGAGATAGTTGCCGGCGTTGACGCTCTGGGTCGAGTCATCCACCGGTGCGCCGTCGGAAATCACCATCAGGATACGGCGGTTCTCGGTGCGCGCGAGCAGGCGCTTTTTGGCCCACTCCAGCGCTTCGCCGTCGATGTTTTCCTTGAGCAGGCCTTCGCGCATCATCAGGCCGAGGTTGCGGCGGGCGTGCCGCCACGGCTCGTCGGCGCCCTTGTAGATGATGTGGCGGATGTCGTTGACGCGGCCGGGATTGGCGGGCCGGCCGGCTTCGAGCCAGGCCTCGCGGCTCTTGCCGCCCTTCCAGGCGCGGGTGGTAAAGCCCAAAATTTCGACCTTCACGCCGCAGCGTTCGAGCGTACGCGCAAGGATATCGCCGCAGATCGCCGCGATGGTGATCGGCCGGCCGCGCATCGAGCCGGAGTTGTCGATCAAGAGCGTCACCACGGTGTCGCGGAAATCGGTGTCGCGCTCGACCTTGAAGCTCAGCGCCTGCAGCGGATCGGTCACCACGCGGGTGAGGCGCGCGGTGTCGAGCAGGCCTTCCTCGAGGTCAAACTCCCAGCTGCGGGATTGCTGCGCCATCAGGCGGCGCTGCAGCTTGTTGGCGAGCCGTGCCACGGCGCCGGCGAGGTTCTCGAGCTGCTTGTCGAGCAGGGCGCGAAGCTGGTCGAGCTCCTCGGGCGGGCAGAGCTCGGCCGCCTTGACGATCTCGTCGAACTTCTGGGTGAAGATCTTGTAGTTGAAGACGTTCTGGAATTCCTTGGCGTTGGCGCCAGGGGGTGGCAACGGGGCCTCATCGCCGGCCTCGCCGGGCTGGTCCTCGTCGCTCTCGGTGAAGTCCTGATCCGCGCCTTCGGTCTCGCCGCTTTCGTCGCTGTCGCCGGGCGATTGCTCATCCTGGGCCTCGGAATCCTCGCTCTCGCCTTCGCCCTGTTCGGGCTGCTTCTCGCTGTCTTCGCCTTTGTCCGGCTCCTGGTCGTCGCCCTGGTCCTCGTCCTCGCCGTCGAGATCGTCGAGCTCGCCATCTGGAACGAGGTTCAAATCGTGCAGCACATGGCGGGCGGCGCGCGCGAACAGATCCTGGTTCTCGAACTGCTGCAGTAGGGTCGTCAGCGAGATGCCGGCTTTCTGCTCGATCTCCTTCTTCCACAAATCGACCACGGCGTTGCCCGAGGGTGGAATGGCGACGCCGGCGAGGCGCTCGCGCAGGATCAGCCCCAGGGCCTCGGCGAGTGGTGCATCGTCCTTGTTGCTGACCTCGGCGAGATTGGCGCGGAACAGCCGGTCATCCAGCATTTCGTGGATATTGCCGATCATGCCCGGCATGCGCAGGCACCCGAGCGCCTCGACGCGAGCCTGCTCCAGGGCATCGAATGCGGCACGCGCTTCCGGTTCTGCGGGCGAGCGCCTGCGGTGCACCTCGGCGTCGTGGCTCGCAAGCCGCATGGCCATGGCGTCGCCTTGCCCACGCGCGATGGCGACGTCACGGCGGGTCGGCAGCCGCGGCAGGTTGGCGAGCCTCGCCTTGTCGCTGGTGAGCAGCGGCCGGTCGGCCGAAAAACTCACTTCGAGTTCCGGCTTGGCGGCGATGGCGCGCACGGCCGCCCCCATGGCGGTCTTGAACGGCTGGGTGGTGTCGGGCTTGTTTGCCTTGCTGCGCGGCGGAGTGGCCATCAGTGCACCCGCTCCGGCTTGTGCACGGCGACGATGAGGAACATCGGCCGGGTCAGCTCGGTCTGGCGCCAGTCCTTATGGGCGTCGAGCTGTGCCTCGCTGGGCCGCCATTCGTCCATGCCGCGATAGGTGAAGCCGCTGGCGGCGAGACTGTTGAGCATGGTCGCAATGGTGCGATGGTACTTGACCACGCCGTCGATGATCCAGTTGCTCTGCCGCGGTCCCTCGACACTGTAGTCGGTGATCGCGAACGCCTGCCGGCCGTCGTCGGCGCGGACCCATTCCGGCACGGCGCGAGCGCTGTAGAGCGGATGTTCGACCGAGAACACCAGGTCGCCGCCCGGCACGAGGGCGGCATGGATCGCGCTCGCGATGCGGTCGAAATCGGCGACGTAGTGCAGCGTCATCGAGCTCACCACGAGGTCGGCAGTTTCCGCCTCGAGCACGAGTGTATCGAGATCGGCGCGACGATAGTCGACGGCCGGGTCGTGTGTGGCCGCCCGCGCGCCGTCCAGCATCTTTTCGGAGAGGTCGAGGCCAAGCACGCTGTGTGCGCCTTCACCGGCCAGCCAGCGCGACAGATGGCCGAAACCGCAGCCCAGCTCAATCACGCGCTTCCCGGCAATGGCTGGCAACAGGGCGCGGAACGATGGCCACTCCGCCGTGCCCGCGAGCCCGAGCCGGGAGCGTGGGAAGTCGCTGTAGCCGGCAAAGAATGCCGGATCGTCATAGACGTTCTGTGCCATCTGCCGCCCGCCGTCGCCCTCAGGCAGTGACCGCCAGGTTCGCGGCCGACTCCGGCAGGTCCTCACCGAACACGCGCTGGTAGAACTCGGCCACCACGGGGCGCTCGAGCTCGTCGCACTTGTTGAGGAAGGTCAGCCGGAAGGCAAAGCCGAGGTCACCGAAAATCTGCGCGTTCTCGGCCCAGGTGATCACGGTACGCGGGCTCATCACCGTGCTGAGATCGCCGTTGATGAAGGCCTGGCGGGTGAGGTCGGCCATGCGCACCATATTGGCCACGGTCTTCTTGCCCTTTTCGGTCGCAGCATAGGATTTGGCCTTGGCGAGCACGATGCCCGCCTCCTTGTCGTGCGGCAGGTAGTTGAGCGTGGTGACGATCGACCAGCGGTCCATCTGCCCCTGGTTGATCTGCTGCGTGCCATGGTACAGGCCCGACGTATCGCCGAGCCCGATGGTGTTGGTCGTCGCGAATAGGCGGAAGGCCGGATGCGGAGTGATGACGCGGTTCTGGTCGAGCAGCGTCAGGCGGCCCGAAGCCTCGAGCACGCGCTGGATCACGAACATCACGTCCGGCCGGCCGGCGTCGTATTCGTCGAAGACGAGCGCGATGTTGTTCTGCACGGCCCAGGGCAGGATGCCGTCACGGAACTCGGTGACCTGCTTGCCTTCCTTGAGGACGATGGCGTCCTTGCCGACGAGATCGATGCGGCTCACATGCGCGTCGAGATTGACGCGGACCAGCGGCCAGTTGAGGCGCGCCGCGACCTGCTCGATATGCGTCGATTTGCCGGTGCCGTGGTAGCCCTGCACCATCACACGGCGGTTGAAGGCGAAGCCGGCAAGAATGGCGAGCGTGGTGTTGTGGTCGAACAGGTAATCCGGATCGACGGGCGGCGTGTGCGGATCGGGCGCCGCATAGCCCATCACCGTCATGTCGCTGTCGATGCCGAAGGTGTCGCGGACAGAAAATTCCTTGTTCGGCAGATTGGCGTATTCGGGCATTTGCTGGGACTCTAAGGAGTGTGGGCCGCTCAAGCCGGCCCTCAGGGGTATTCGGGCCCTATAGCAGCTTCATTTCGGGGTGGGTAGGGGCCCGGTTGAAGCGCCCCGATACCGCCGAATATGGGCGGTTTTCGTGCAATTTCCAGGGGTTCGCGGCCGCTTCAGGCGCCGACGAAGCCCGTGAGCTTGAGGTGGGAATAGGCGGCAATGATCGAGCGCAGGCGCTCTTCGGAGGCCTTGTCGCCGCCGTTGGCATCGGGGTGGTGGATCTTCACCAGCGCCTTGTAGGCGCGCTTGATCTCGTCGGACTTGGCTGAGGTCTTGAAGCCCAGCGTCTCGAAGGCGCGGCGGTCGTGTTCGCCCAGCTTGATTTCGCGCTCGGCCTGCGGACCGCGGGCGTTGGCACGACGGTAGCGCGCCCAGATGTGGAGTGGGTCGGAGAAGCGCTTGCCCTGCGCGCCCGGATCGCGCTTGGGCATGCGCGGGCCATTGTAGGCGCCAGGCTTGCTGCCGAGGCCCCAACTGGGGCGGCCGTCGGTTTCGGCCGTCTGGTAGAGATGGCGCTCGCGCTCCTTCTCGCTCATGTCGGCGAAGAAATTGAAGGCGGTGTTGTAGTGGCGAACGTGCTCGAGGCAAAAATGATGGTATTCGCCCTCGAAGCGGTGACCCTTGGGCGCCTTGTAGATGCCGGGCTGGTCGCAACCCTCCCAGGCACAATCGGGAACATCGGTGTGAGGCTCGGCCGCATGGTGCCGCGGATTGATGCGGATGCGGTCGAAAAGCTTGGAATCGAGCTTCATCGGTCCTAGTTACGCGTCGAAAACAAATCGGCCCTCAAGAGGGTTACACTTATGCCTGTTCGCGACACGATTGTTGCAAAACTTTCCGCCAAATTTGCTCCGACCCATCTTGAAGTGATCGACGAGTCGGCACGACATCAAGGGCACGCTGGATCGCGGCCCGAAGGGGAGACGCATTTCCGCATCCGCATCGCCGCACCGTCGCTCGTTGGGTTGAGCCGCGTGGCGCAGCACCGCGCCATCAACGACATTCTGGCGCACGAGCTCAAGACCCACGTCCATGCGCTCTCGATCGAAGTGTTGCCGGAAGGCCCGGCTGCCTGATCGATATGGTCAGTTCGTGGTCTCGGCAAAAGAGGCCACTTCGCCGCGCCAGGCGGCGTGCAAGGCGGCATGCAGGGCGGCCGCGAAACGGGGCGCATTGCAGAGCGGCGAGGCCAGCACCTGGTTGCGGATCTGCTGCCGCAGCTCCGGCCGCTGCGCCTCGGCCACGAGCCGGACGGCACGGTCCACGTAGTCGTCGACATCGGTCGCGACCCAGTCGCCGAGGCCTGCGGTCCGCATGAGGCTTGCGCCGACGCGTGTCGCAAAGCCCCCGGCATCGAGCGTGAGGACGGGTACGCCGGCGGTCAGCGCTTCCATCGTGGTCGTCGTCCCCGAATAGGGAAAGGGATCGAGCGCCATGGTCATGCCGCCATAGAGCCGGATGTGGTCATCGCGTGTCGCGGTGCGGCCGAGAATGGTCAGCCGCTCGCGGCTGACCCCTTGGGCGGCAAAGCGGTCCTCGATCGCTGTCCGGGCGCTGTCGGATGTCATCCGCCAGTCCTTGAGGAGCAGCCGGCCCTCCGGCACCCGCTCGAGAATGCGCGCCCAGGCCGCGACGCAGCCGTCGCTCAGCTTCAGCGCGGTATTGAAACTGCCGAAGGTGACGGGGCCGCCGAGGGCGTATTCCGGCGGCTCGAAGACATGCGGGGTGAAGCAGAGAAAGCTGTCGGGCAAGCGCAGCGGCCGCTCGGTGAACAGCGGCTCGATCGCCGGCGGCAGAGCGTTCCGATCGGCAATGACGTAGTCGATCCGGCGCAGGCCCGTGGTCGCGGGATAACCGAGCCAGGTCGCCGACAGCGGCGCCGGCCGCTGCGCAAAAAGCGTGAGCCGATGCCCCTTCGAATGCCCGGAGAGATCGATCAGGATATCGATGCGGTCGGAGCGGATCTGCGCGGCAGCGTCAGCATCGTTGAGGTCGGCAATATCACGCCAGCCGGCGAAATGCTGTTGCAGGCGCTCTGTCGTCGCGTCGGCGCCTCGGAGCGATGAATAGGCGTAGAGGTCGTCGCCGAGCGCGCGCAGCGCCGGCAGGATGCCGAGCAGGAACAGGCTGACCGAATGGTCGCGCAGGTCACCCGAGACAAAGCCGATGCGGAGTTTTCGATCCTCGCGTGGCGCCGGCGAGATCGCTGGCAGCATCGGCACCGCCGCTTCGAGGCGGGCGCCGAACTGCCGTGCCGCCGCAGCTTTTTCGGTCGGGGTCACGTCGTCGAAATAGTTGAGCATCGACAGGTAGCTCGACCACACGGGCACGTTGCCCGGCTGGATGACGAGGACGCGCCGGTAGCGCGCCAGCGCGCCACGCGGATCGCCGAGCTTGAGCAGTGTATCGCCGAGACCGCGGAGCAGATCGACATCGTCCGGCGCGCGGGCCAGCCCGGCTTCGATCGCGGCGCGCGCCTTTTCGGGGGCCCCGAGGCCGTTGAGTGCAATGCCGAGATTGGCGTAAGCGGGGATAGACTCCGGCGCGGCGGCGATCAGCCGGCGCAGTGCGTCCGCCGCGTCGGCATACTGTTCCGCGCCGATTTGCGCGAAGGCAAGGTTGATCAGTGCGCCGCGATGGTCGGGCTTGAGCGCCAGCGCGGCGCGGGCATCAGTGATGGCCTCTGCGAACCGCCCAAGGCCGGTGCGCACGAGGGCGCGGTTGGCGAAATAGTCGGGCTGCCCGCGGTCGAGGTCGATGGCCCGGCCGATGGCCATATCGGCGTCGGCGAGCCGCCCCGTGCTTTGCAGCACGATGCCGCGCATGTGGTGCGCCGGCGCAAAATGTGGCGAGGCGCGAACGGCGGCATCGAACGCCGCGCCCGCGCCTTGCAACTCGCCGGCACGCAGCGTGGCGAGTCCGCGCTCGAAGGACTTCAGGGCAGCGGCGGATGGAATCGGTGGCGGCGGTTTCGGCATCGGCGCGAGGTACGTCCCTCGTATTCTCCACAGTCGATGGGAGTTTTGTTTGCCCGATCTTACAGGCCAGGGCCGCGCGAGCACCAGTTTGCGGCGCCAAAAAGACCGCTGACTATGTTGTGACACGCGTTTGCAAATTTGCGCGCGGACTGTTGCAACCTTTCCATTTTGCGGCAGAACTCCGGCGCGCTGATGGTCACGTGCCTTGGCCCGAGCAAAGTCTCGCCCCCCTGGGTTTCTAGCACTTTGCCGGCAGACAGCTTTCAGGAGGGCGCAATGAAGATGTCTCGGCAAAGGGCGATTCTGCTCGCCATGAGTTTTGCCGACAGGGGCATAGTGGCGGGGGCCACCACACATCAGTCCGGAGCATCGTCCGGACACAAACGGCGGGCGGTGCCGACCGTCACGCTCTGATCCAACCCCGAGCTTCCCTCCCCCTCGCCAGGGAGGGATCGGATGGGCCTGACGGTCCATCCCTCCGGCGTCGTTCCGTCCTCGCAAAGGCGGAGCCCAGTGGTTAGTAGTTCGTCGACCTGGATCCCGGCTGGAGGCAACCACACGTGCACCGCACGTGACGCCGGGGTGACGCCGGAGACCGGGGGGATTGCCCTCCGGATCGAAACGTTGATTCAGGTGTTGCGAACCTGGTCGAGATAGTCCCGCACCAGCGCTGGATCGACGTTCTTTTCGATGAACGCCTGGCCGATGCCGTGCGTCAGGATGAAGGTCAGCGCGCCGCGCACGACCTTCTTGTCCTGGGCAATCGCGTCCATCAGGAAATCGGTGCCCGGCAACTCGCCCGGAATCTCGGCGAGGGTGGTCGGCAGGCCTGCCCGCTTCAGATGCGCCGCCACGCGACCGGTGTCCTGGCTCGGCGCGATCCCGAGCCTGGCCGAAAACCCATGCGCCAGCACCATGCCGATGCTCACGCCTTCGCCGTGCAGCAGGCGGCTGGAAAAGCCGGTGGCCTTTTCGAGCGCATGCCCAAAGGTGTGGCCGAGATTGAGGAGGGCGCGGACTCCCGTTTCCTTTTCGTCGGCCAGCACGAAGCGCGTCTTGGCGGCGCAGGCGCGCGCCACTGCCTCGGCACGGGCGAGCCCTCCCGAAAAGATTTCCGGCTGGTGCTGCTCGAGCCAGAAGAAGAAGTTTTCGTCGTCGATCAGCCCATATTTCACCGTCTCGGCGTAGCCGGCGGCGAACTCGCGAGGCGGTAGCGTGGAGAGCGCACTGAGGTCCGCCAGCACCAGCTTGGGCTGGTGGAAAGCGCCGATCAGGTTCTTGCCGTGCGGCGAGTTGATGCCGGTCTTGCCGCCGACGGAGCTGTCGACCTGGGCCAGCAGTGTCGTGGGCAACTGGACGAAGTCCATGCCGCGTCGGGTGACCGAAGCGGCAAAGCCGGCAAGATCGCCGATGACGCCGCCGCCCAGCGCCAGCACGATATCGCCGCGCTCGAGCCGGGCTTCGAGCAGGCCCTCGACCACCTCGTTGAGCCGCGCAATCGACTTGCTGACCTCGCCATTGGGCACGACGATTTCGGCATGCTTCAGACCGGCACCGTCAAGCGAGCGGGTGAGGCGTGGCAGCTGCGCTTTGGCGACTTCGCTGTCGGTGACGATGCCGAAACGGCGGCCGGGGAACATCGCCTTCAGCCGCTCGCCCGCAGTATCGAGCAGGTCCGGCCCGATCAGGATATCGTAGGCGCGCTCGCCGAGCGGCACGTGGACCTTGACCGGCTCAGCCATTGGCGGCTCCCAGTTCCGCAATGAGGGCGTCGATGACCTCGTTGGCGACCTGGTCCTGCGGCACGTCCCGGCTGACGATCGTCACGTCGGCCTCGGCATAGACCGGATAGCGCCTGTCGATCAGGTCCTGCAGCGTCTGGCGCGGGTTGGCCGTCTTGAGCAGCGGCCGGTTGGAGCGGCGTTGCACGCGCTGGAACAGGAGCTCGAAATCGGCCTTGATCCACACCGAAACCGCCGACGACTTCACCAAGGCGCGAGTCTCGGCATTCATGAAGGCGCCGCCGCCGGTGCCGAGCACGAGGTCGCGATCCTTGAGCAGCCGCGCAATCACCCGCACCTCGCCGGCGCGGAAATCGGCCTCGCCATGGGTCGCAAAGATATCCTCGATGCTCATGCCGGCGGCTTTTTCCACTTCTTCGTCGCTGTCGACGAAATGGCGGCCGAGCTTGGCCGCGAGGCGGCGGCCGACCGTGGTCTTGCCGGCGCCCATCATGCCCACGAGCACGATCGGCCGCCCGTCCAGCAGGGCGTTGAGCTCGTCCCGATGCGGTTCGCGCGGCTGCGCTGCGGCGGTCATGGTCGATCCCGAAAGGTCAGCGGGTTGAACCGTTAGGGCCTCCTAAAGTCAATCCCGGTACCGTCATGGGGTGGCGGGCGCCCTTGATCGCGCCGCCGAATGGCGAGACAAGCTGAGCCACAAGCCTACGACCGGGATTCGATGCCGACCCTTATCCGCCTCCTCATCGTCCTGATCGTGCTCGGCGGGCTCGGCCTCGCCGGCATGATCGCCCTGACCGTGATGGTCGACCCCGGCGAGAAGGACATCACCATCAAGATACCGGCGCGTGACCTCGTGGCGCCCTCGTCGGCGCTCGATCTCAACAACCTGCCGGCGCCCGTCAATGTGGCGCCCAAGGGTGATGCGAGCGCCTCGGCGAGCGGCGCTTCGTCCGCCGTGCCGCAGATCAGCGCGGTCACCTCGGCGGCCCCCGATTTGGCATCGATCGACACCAGCGACAGCGCGGCCAGCGAATCCGGGGTCAAGACGGTCGACAACGCCGGCGGCGATGAATAGCGGCCATCTGGTCGAGGCCTTCCTCGAAATGATGAGCGCCGAGCGCGGCGCAGCGCAGAACACCATCGAGGCGTACCGGCGCGATCTGTCCGACTACGCCGGCTATCTGGCGACCAAGGCGAAGACCCCGATCACCGCCGAGCGCGAGCAGGTGGTCGCGTATCTGAGCATGCTCGAGGGGCAGGGGCTCGCCGCCTCGTCGTCGGCGCGGCGGCTCTCGGCGCTGCGCCAGTTCCACAAGTTCCTCTGTGCGGACCAGATCCGGCCGGACGATCCCACGCGCATCGTCGCGAGCCCGCGCGCCCGCCGGCCGCTGCCCAATGTGCTTTCGGTCGCCGAGGTCGACAGGCTGCTGTCAACCGCCGAGGCGGAAGTGGGCGCCGACGTCTCGCCACAGAAAAAGGAGTCGGCGCTCCGCCTCTACGTGCTGCTCGAACTGCTCTATGCCACGGGCATGCGCGTCAGCGAACTGGTGGGGCTCAAACGCGCCGCGGTGATGCGCGACGCGAGCTTCCTGACCATTGTCGGCAAGGGCAACAAGGAGCGCATCGTGCCGGTCAACGACCGCGCCCGCGACGCCGTCAAGGCTTGGGTCGAAACGCTCGAGGGCGGGCCGTGGCTGTTCCCCGCCAAGGGCGAGGACGGGCACCTGAGCCGCCAGGTCTTCGCCCGCGACCTCAAGGCGCTGGCCGGCCGCACCGGCATCTCGTCATCCCGTGTCGCCCCGCATGTGTTGCGCCATGCCTTCGCCAGCCACCTGCTGCAAGGCGGCGCCGACCTGCGGGTGGTACAGACGCTGCTCGGCCACGCCGACATTTCGACCACGCAAATCTACACCCACGTGCTCGACGAGAAACTGCGCACGCTGGTCGAGCAGCATCACCCGCTGGCGGACAAGAGCTGACGGCGCCACACGTCGAGCGAGACCCCGGCATCGAGCACCTCGGTCTGTGCCAGGGCTAGGCCCGCGCCGGCCAGCATTGCCTCGGGCCGGCCGCCGCTGAAGCAGGGCACGCCATCGGGGATCGTCACAGCTGCCACCGTCACCAGGTCGAACTGGGTGAAACCGGGCAGGAACAGGTCGAAGACACGCTGGCCTCCGGTCACTGCGATGGTGCCGTCGGTGATGCCGAGGCCGGCGAGCACCCGGCGGAAACCGATGCCATCGGGATTCCACAGCATCGAATTGTCGTCGGCGGGGTCGCGCTCGAGCCAGGCGACCCGGCTCGTCACGACCAGCCGTTTCCGGCCCGGGTTAGGGTACGCTTCGTGGCCGAGGCGGCCAAGCACGACGAGTGCCGACCGGTCCAGTGCGGCCTGGAACCGGCGCCAGTCCGCATCGTTCCGCAGGGCCGCGGGCATGCGATGGCCGTTGTCGGCGATCATGCCGTCGGCGGAAACGATGGCATGGCCTACGATATCGATGCTCACCGCTGGGGCTCCGTTCAGGTGCCGTTCAATGCTATGCTTGCACAGCACCGATCCGGCAAATTGCATTCAATTGTTCGGCGATTTGCCACAAAGACTTCGTTTCTCGCCGCGACAAGTACGGCAGGTTCGCCCGCCATGCTCATACACACGATCAAGGGGAATGCCATCGTGCAGATGATTTCGAAAGCCGCCGTGCTCGCCGCCATGCTTGCTGCAAGTGCGATGCCTGCCCTGGCGCAGGATGCGTCGTCGTCCGCGATGCCCGCCGGAGCGGCTGCCGGTGCCGCCGGAGGCGCGGTGTCATCATCTGCCGAGCCGGCAGCGCCGGTCGCGCCGCCGGCCCCGCCGACGGTCACCGTGCCCACGATTACGCTCGTCGGCTCGTCGATGAGCGAGGCCGATTTCCGCGACATCCTCACCAACGGCAAGCTCAGCGATCACGCCAAGGAGGTCGCGGCGCTCAACGCCACCAGCGTCACCGTTCCCAGCATCAAGGTGAGCTTCACGACGACCGCGACCCCCGACATGCCGGCGCTCGACACCGATTTCGAGCTCAAGGATGTCGCCCTCAACGACGTCAAGGACGGTGTGGCGAGCAGCGCCAGCATCGGCGGCATCTCGATGGGCAATGCGAAATTCACGCTCGATCTCGGCGCGCTCAGCGCCTCGAGCTTCAACATGGCGGCGCTGCTGCAGTTCTACGGCCTCGTGCCGCCGCCGGCTGATGCCACGACGATGCAGGCGCTGTACAAGGACCTGCAGTTTGCCGGCGGCACACTCAAGGGCGACAATGTGAGCTGCAGCTTCGGCAAGGTGGCGGCGGCGGAGTTCGACGCCCGGCCGCTCAAGATCAGCTTCACCCAGATGATGGAAGCGGCACAGCAGATGCAGGCGTCGCCCAACAATCCGCCGCCCGCGGCGCTGTCGACCTATGTGCAGTTCATCCTCGATACGTTCAGCTCGTATAAATCGACGCCGGTGACGCTCGATGGCTTGTCCTGCAACGCCACCGGCGACACGCCCGTCACCGTGAGCGTCGGCAGCGTCGGCATCGACGGCTACCAGCCGGGCATCTATCCGGCGGTCACCGCCAAGGACATCAAGGTCGACGCCGGCCCGCAGGGCCACGTCAACATCGACCAGGTGGTGGTCAAGCAGACCGACCTCAGCGGCCCGATCGCGGCAGTCAATGCCGCCGGCAATCAGCTCGACGAGGGCTGGTTCCGGAACAACTACCGGCATCTGATCCCGGCCTGGGCAGGCCTCTCCATGTCGGGCATCGACATCGCCGTCGTCGACCCGACAGATGCCAGCCAGAACTATGCGGCCAAGATTGCCGATTTCGACCTGACGCTGTCGGACTATCTCAACGGCATCCCGACCAGGGTGTCGACCAAGGGCACTGGCATCGACGTGCCGATCCCGCCCAACACCGACAATGACGGCCAGAAGATGCTGCTGGCGCTCGGCATCTCGCGGGTGAACCTCAACTTCGACATGGCCGCCAACTGGGACAAGGCGAGCCAGACCATCGACGTCGACAGGGTCGCCTTCTCGGGCAACGACCTCGGTGGTTTCGCGCTCTCGACGGTGCTCGGCAATGCGACGGACAAGCTGTTCGACACCGATCCCGACACGGCCACGGCCGCCGGCATGGCGCTGACGCTCAAGAGCATGAAGCTCGATCTCAGCGACTCCGGTCTCGCCGACAAGCTGTTCCCGCTGCTCGCGCAGCAACAGGGCGCGTCCGATGCGGCCGCCTATCGCACGCAGATGGCCGGCATGGCGGAAGGGGCGGCGCTGCAGATGCTGGGCAGCACCGACGCGGCGCGCCAGCTCGGCCAGGCGATCGGCGACTTCATCGCGGGGAAGGCCAAGGCGGTGAGCATCAATGTCGTCGCCAAGGACCCAGCCGGCGTGCCGACCGCGCTGTTCGAGCAGGCCAGCAACGATCCGACGGTGCTTGCCAACGCGGTGAACATCACTGGGACCAACCCGGCGCAGTGAGCGTCGACGAGCGAGCGGCGCGATCCCCGTCCACCGGGAATGACCTTGTGGCGGGGATGGATCGGATCGTCAGCCAAGGTTGTTCTCCTTGACTTGAACCTGGCTGCTCGCCACTTTCCGGCCACGAAGGGCGGCCAGATCGCCCCGCGACAACACCAGCGCAGGCGGGCGGCATGCAGTCCTATCTCGATTTCGAAAAGCCGGTCGCCGACCTCGAGGGCAAGATCGCTGAGCTCAAGTCGCTGAGCGGCGACGACCGCGCGGTGTCGATCGACGACGAGGTGGCGGCGCTCACTTCGCGCGCCGACCAGGCGCTGGTCGACATCTACAAGAAGCTCACGCCCTGGCAGAAGACGCAGGTGGCGCGGCATCCACAGCGGCCGCATTTTTCCGACTACATCGCCGGCCTCATCACCGAATGGACGCCGCTCGCCGGCGACCGTAAATATGCCGAAGACCCGGCCGTGCAGGCCGGGTTCGGCCGCTTCAACGGCGTCCCGGTCGCAGTGCTCGGGCAGGAGAAGGGCTCGACCACCGAGACCCGCCTCAAGCACAATTTCGGCATGGCGCGGCCAGAGGGCTACCGCAAGGCCGTGCGCATCATGGACATGGCCGACCGTTTCCGCATTCCGGTGATCTCGTTCGTGGATACCGCCGGCGCCTATCCGGGCATCGGGGCCGAGGAGCGCGGGCAGGCCGAGGCGATCGCACGCTGTACCGAAAAGTGCCTCGAGCTCGGCGTGCCGAACCTTGCGGTGATCATCGGCGAGGGCGGTTCGGGCGGCGCAATCGCGATCGCCACGGCCAATCGGGTGCTGATGCTCGAAAACGCCATCTACGCGGTGGCGTCGCCGGAAGCGTCGGCCTCGATCCTGTGGAAGGACGCGGCCCGGGCGCAGGATGCCGCCAACAACATGAAGATCACGGCGCAGGACCTGCTCGGCTTCGGCGTCATTGACGGGATCATCTCGGAGCCGGCGGGCGGCGCGCATCGGCATCCCGAAGCCGTCATGGCCTCGACCGGTGAGGCGATTGCGAAGTTCCTGCGCGATTTTCCCGGCACGCGTGGGCCGCTCGAAGTGCGCGAGCACCGGCGCGAAAAGTTCATGGCGATCGGCTCTGCCCTCAACTAGCCGATCACATCACGAAGCCGTGGTGTTGCGCTCTGGATACGGTTGAGTAACCCTGAGCCGTGTAGGACTTGGGGCACCGTGTTCCGCACAGATTCGGGTCAGATGCGCGTTTTTTCGCTGTCGAAGATCCTGGCGATCGTGATGATCCTGCTCGGCACCCTGGCGCTCGCCGGGTGCAGCGATATCCTGCCGCGCTCGAGTTCGCTCAAGGCCGTGCAGCCGCTCAAGCAGTCGGCGCTGAACCGGCTGAGCGAGATCGGCTCGACGCCGGGCGCCGCCATGATGGTGCGCATCTTCAAGCAATCCAACGAGTTCGAGGTCTGGAAGCAGACCAAGGCCGGCCCGTTCGCGCTGTTCAAGACCTACAAGATCTGCGCCTGGTCGGGCACGCTCGGCCCGAAGGTCGCCGAAGGCGACCGGCAGGCGCCCGAGGGTTTCTACAATATCACCCCGGCCCTGATGAACCCGAACTCCAACTACTACCTGAGCTGGAACACGGGCTTTCCCAACAAGTTCGACCGCGCCTGGGGCCGGACGGGCGCCAACCTGATGGTGCACGGCGACTGCTCGTCGGCCGGATGCTACTCGATGACCGACGAGTCCGTCGCCGAGATCTACGCGCTCGCCCGCGAAAGCTTCAACGGCGGCAACCCGGTCGTGCAGATGGAAATCTTCCCATTCCGCATGACGCCGCAGAATCTCGCACTCGTCGCCGACAATCCGAACCTGCCGTTCTGGATGAATATCAAGGAAGGCTACGATCGGTTCGAGATCAGCAAGACACCGCCCAGTTGGGACGTCTGCGACAAGAAATACGTCTTCGATCTCAAGGCCCCGAACGGCGCGGCGCTCGATGCGCAGGCCGCCTGCCCGGCACGCAGCGGCGATGTGCTGCTTGCGTCGCTGACCGCCAGGGAAGCGGCCGACGACGCGCAGTTCAAGACGCTGGTCCAGCAGATGGCGGCGCAGAATGCCAAGGCTGCCGCGGCGCAGCAGGCGTCGGACCAGGAAAAGGCTTCCGAAAAGGCCCGTGGTCAGGCGATCGGCGGCTTCTTTTCGGGCATTCTCGGCGGCGGCAAAGCGCAGACGACCCCGGCCCCTGCGGCCACGACGGTCGTCGCGCCGACGCCGATGCCGGCGCCGACGTTCGGCTGATCGGCCCCCAGGCGCCGGACCGGCTGGTGGACCGGCCGTCGCCGCACTATTTCTGACACGATCCCCAGACAGGCTGACGAGATGGGCCGATTCACCACCAACCGCGTCCTTTACGGTTTCGTCGTCGGGCTCAGCCTCGTCGGCGGCGTCGCACTGGCCGCTCTCGTCACTCCGATGCTGCGGGGCTATCTTGATGGCCACCGGATTGCGGGAGACAGCATCATCCATACCAGTGCGCCCATGGTCAGCATCGGTTTCACGCCAAAGCGCCAGCATATCTTCGAACTCAACGGCGACAGCTGGGCCGAGGTGAAGCCGCTTCCGGCGACGGGCCGCAATGTCAGGTCCGGACGCGCCTGATGGATCGGGTCATTTCGCTTCTGGCCGCGCTTGTCGCACTGATTGCGCTTGGCGGTGCGATCCTGGTGCACACCAACGCGGACGCGCAACGGCAGCAGATGGCCACCGAGATCGCCCAGCTCAAGGCGTCGGTTTCGCTCCTCGGCAACAACACCAATGCCTCGGCCGCGCAGGCGACCGCCGCCACCGTGCAGTCGCCGTCGATGCCGGCGACGGCCCCTTCGGCGCAGCCTTCCATCACCGCCTCCCCGGCGGTCGACGCCAGCAAACCGGCGGCCGAACCAGGGGTCGACGACGCACTGCTTGCGCTGCAGGCGCGCGTGACTTCGCTCGAGCAGCTGACGCGCGACCAGAGCTCGGAACTGGAGACGGCGCGCGCGCAGGTCAGCTCGCTCGAAGCCACACCGGCGCAGGTGGCGACCGCCGGCGTGCCCAGTGTGACGCCGCTGGCTCCCGCGCCAAACGGTTCGGCAGCGTCAGCGTCGAGCATGCCGCCGGGCACGCCCGCCGCCGTGGTGGCCGATGGCCCGACCAAGGACTGCATCCCGCTCGGCACCCGCTTCATGGGGGCGGCCGGCGACAGCTTCCCGATCTGCAAGACAAAGCTGGTGGTGAAGGTGGCCGCCGTGAACGACGGCCTCGCCACCATCAATGGCGCCGGCGACGTCGCGCAGGGTGGCATCGGCACGCTCGAGAAAGGCTGCAACATCTCGGTCTTCTCGGCCGACATCACCAGCGGCTATGCCGAGATGCGGGTGACCTGTAACTAGGTCCAAGTTGCTCCGATCTGTAATTTCGTGGTAAGACGTACCACGTATTGTTCGTACAGCGCCATTTCATGCCCAAAAACCTCGATATCGTAGAACACGACATCGCGCTGCCGGACTGTCCCGACCGCTCCTGGGCCCGGCGCGCCATCGCGCTCCTGCGGGGCGACCGGCGCCGCTCCGCCGATACGCATCTGCTCAATCCGGTGTTCCCGGGCCTCACGGGGATCACGGTTTACCTCAAGGACGAGTCGACGCATCCGACCGGCAGCCTGAAGCACCGGCTGGCGCACTCGCTGTTCCTCTATGGCATTTGCAACGGCAACATCACGGAAGGGACCACGCTGGTCGAAGCCTCGTCGGGTTCGACCGCGGTCAGCGAGGCGTACTTCGCGCACCTGCTGGGCCTGCCGTTCATCGCGGTGATGCCGCGGACCGTGAGCCGCGCCAAGGTCGAGGCAATCGAGCGCTTCGGCGGCCGCTGCCATTTCGTCGAGACGGCTTCGGCGGTGTACGACGAGGCGGCGCGCGTCGCGGCGGATGCGCATGGTCACTATCTCGACCAGTTCACCTATGCCGAGCGCGCCACCGACTGGCGCGGCAACAACAACATTGCCGAATCGATCTTCAGCCAGATGCAGGCCGAGGCGCATCCAGAGCCCGACTGGGTGGTGATGAGCGCCGGCACCGGCGGCACCTCGGCCACGATCGGGCGCTACATCCGCTACCAGAACCTGGGTACGCGGCTGTGCGTCGTCGACGTCGAGCACTCGGTATTCTACGACGCCTATACCGGCAGCGACCGGTCGGTCACCTGCACCGAAGCATCCCGGATCGAAGGCGTCGGCCGGCCGCGGGTCGAGCCGTCGTTCCTGCCCGGCGTTGTCGATCACATGATGCGGGTTCCCGACGCGGCATCCATCGCCGCGGCGCATGTCCTCTCCGAGCGGCTGTTCCGTCGCGTCGGTGGCTCCACTGGAACCAACTTCTATGGGCTATGCCGGCTGGCGGCGGGAATGATCGCCGCGGGCCGCGAAGGCTCGCTCGTCACTCTCATCTGCGACAGCGGCGACCGCTATGCGACGACCTACTACAATCCCGGGTGGCTGGCGGCCAACAGCATCGACGTCGCGCCATGGCGCGCGCAAATCGAGCAGTTCCTGGAGACCGGGGAGATGCGGCCGGTCGGCTGAATGCCGGCTGAGGTCGGCGCAATTGGAATCAAATTGTAGTCTTCCTGAAATACCGATCTCCGGCAAAGCCGCGGATTTCCGGCGTTTCGCGACCGGCGGGGCGGCGTTGGAGGTCCACTCAATTAACCTCAATATCCATCGGCGGCTGCGGGACGTCACGGTCGCGCGCTAAAGCTGGCTCGATTGTAGTTGAGTTCCAGATGCTTAGCCGAACCAAATCCGCCAAGGTCAGTCGCTTCCGCCGGCTGTCGACGCTGCCGGCCTTCAGGCCGCCGCAGCTTGCGACGCTGCAGCAGCACGTGCCGACCGACGACGAATGGCTGTTCGAGCTCAGCTACAGCGGCCGGCGCTGCCAGGCCGCGATCATGGGGCGCAACGTCCGGCTCTTCAACGAGCGCGGCGAAGATTGCTCCGAGCAGTTCGGCTACCTGGTCCCCGCTTTCGCCGACCTGACGATCGGCACGCTGCTCATCGACGGCGAGATCTGCGCCCTCAACGACGACGGCCGATCCGATCCGGCGCTGCTGAAACGCAACCTCGCCGACGGCGGGCCACTCGTCTTCTTCGCCTTCGATCTTCTGGAACAGGACGGCGAAGACGTCGGCGTGCTACCGCAGGTCGAGCGCAAGCGCCGGCTCGCGGCGCTGCTTGCGGACCAGCCGGTCGACTCGCCGCTGCTGTATTCGCCGCATGTCGTCGGCAATGCCAAAAAGGTGTTCGAAGCGGTGCGTGCCGGGGGTTATCCCGGCATCATCGCCAAGTGGCCGACCGCCCGCTACTACAGCGGCGGCCGATCCACGGCGTGGCTCGAGATCAAGGCAGCCCGGCAGCAGGCCTTCGTCGTTGTCGGCTGGCAGGGGTCGGAAGATCGCGACAAGGTTCGCAGCCTGCTGCTTGCGACCTATGAGCGGGGGCGGCTCGTCTATCGCGGCATGGTCGAGGCAGGCTTCAGCCCAAGCGCGCGGATGAAGCTTGCCGAAATTCTTGCGCCGCTGGCGAGCCGTCGCCCGCGCATCGAGGGGATGCCGCCGATCAAGTTCCCGACAGTCAACTGGGTGCGCCCCCGCCTGCTGGCCGAAATCGAGTTCTTCGAGATTCTCTCGGACGGGATGATCACGCGCCCAAGCTTCAAGGGACTTGCCGGCGACGAAGATGCCCGTAGCGTCCATCTCGAACTGACCGGCTGAGGCGGCTCTCCGGCTCCAGCAAAAAGGCCGCCCGAAGGCGGCCTTGAAGCGTCGTTCCAATGCAGTGATCAGAAGCTGCCGTGGCAGTGCTTGAACTTCTTGCCCGAGCCGCAGGGGCAGGGGGCATTGCGCGATACGCCGACCAGAAGTTTGGGGTCGATGGGCCTGAGCCGCGGATCGGCCTCGGCCACGTCGCCACCCAGCCCAGCCAGCGCCCCGGCCGCAGCGAAGGCGCCGCCGATGGTGCCCGACATCTGCGACGCCGCGTCGTTGACGCCGAGGTCCGGGTCGATATGGATTTCGCTCAGATTGGCGAGGTTCGGCGGCGGCGGTTCCGGCGGACGCATCTGGATCTCGACGTGGCTCAACTGACGCACGACCTGCTCGCGCATGTCGGTCAGGAGCTTCTGGAACAGCTCATAGGCCTCCTGCTTGTATTCGTTGAGCGGATCGCGCTGGGCGAGGCCGCGCCAGCCGACCACCTTGCTCAGATGGTCGAGTGTCACCAAGTGCTCGCGCCAGAGCTGGTCGATCGATTGCAGGAGGATCGATTTCTCGACCTGCCGCATGATGTCGGGGGTGTATTTGTCGATCTTGGCCTGCGCATATTCGTCCGCCGCCTTGGCGATGCGCTCGCGTACGATCTCGGCGTCGATCCCCTCTTCCTCGGCCCAGCGCTTGCTGTCGATGGTGATTCCGAGGAAGGAGCGCGCCTCTTCGTCGAGGAGGTCAGTCTGCCACTGCTCCGGATAGGAGCGGTCCGGAATGGCGCGATGCACCAGGCTGTCAACGACGTCGTGACGCATGTCGGTGATCGTCTCGTTGACGTCTTCCTTGTCCATCAACTCGAGACGCTGCTCGAAGATGACCTTGCGCTGGTCATTCATCACGTCGTCGTATTTGAGGATGTTCTTGCGGATGTCGAAGTTGCGCGCTTCGACGCGGCCTTGCGCCCGCTCGATCGCCTTGGTCACCCAGGGATGGGTGATCGACTCGCCGTCTTCGAGGCCGAGCTTGCCCAGCATCGAGTCCATGCTCTCGACCGGGAAGATACGCATCAGGTCGTCCTGCAGCGACAGAAAGAACTTGCTGTGTCCGGGGTCGCCCTGGCGTCCGGATCGGCCGCGCAGCTGGTTGTCGATGCGGCGGCTCTCGTGCCGCTCGGTGCCGATGACCATCAGACCGCCGGCGTCCAGCGCCTTCTGCTTGTCACGGGCGATCTGTTCCTTGATGCGGGCAATCTTGGAATTGCGTTCTTCGCCTTCGAGTCCCTCGGCCTCTTTCTCGATGCGCATCTCGAGGTTGCCGCCGAGCTGGATGTCCGTGCCGCGGCCGGCCATGTTGGTGGCGATGGTCACCGCACCGGGCACGCCGGCATCGGCGATGATGTGGGCTTCCTGCTCGTGGTAGCGGGCATTCAGGACCTGCAGGTCGTTGATGCCCTTCTTGGTGCGCAGGAGGTCGGCCAGCATCTCGGACTTTTCGATCGAGGTCGTGCCCACCAGCACCGGCTGGCCACGCGTCTTACAGTCGGCGATCAGCGTCGCGATTTCCTCGAATTTCTCGTCGGCGGTGCGGAAGATCGCATCGTCGTCGTCGATGCGCTTGATCGGCACGTTGGTCGGGATGGTGACGACGTTGAGGTTGTAGATGTTGGCGAACTCTTCGGCCTCCGTCGCCGCCGTGCCGGTCATGCCGGCGAGCTTCTTGTAGAGGCGGAAATAGTTCTGGAAGGTAATCGAGGCCAGCGTCTGGTTTTCGGGCTGGATCTTGACGCGTTCCTTGGCTTCGAGCGCCTGGTGCAGGCCCTCGGAATAGCGGCGGCCCGGCATCATGCGGCCAGTGAACTCGTCGATGATCACCACTTCGTCGTTGCGGACGATGTAGTCCTTGTCCTTGTTGAACATCTTGTGGGCGCGCAGGGCCGAGTTGGCGTGGTGCACGAGGTTGACGTTCTCGAGGTCGTACAGGCTCTCGCCCTTCAGCAGGCCGGCGTCGCGCAGCAGCCCCTCGAGCTTCTCGGTGCCACTTTCGGTGAAGGTCACCGAGCGCTGTTTTTCGTCGTGGTCGAAATCGCCCTCGCCGATGTTCTTCATGATCTCGTCGACCGCGATGTAGAGGTCGGAGCGGTCCTCGGTCGGGCCGGAGATGATGAGCGGGGTGCGCGCCTCGTCGATGAGGATCGAGTCCACCTCGTCAACGATGGCATAGGCGTGGCCGCGCTGCACCATCTGGTCGCGCGAGTACTTCATGTTGTCGCGCAGGTAGTCGAAGCCGTATTCGTTGTTGGTGCCGTAGGTGACGTCGCAGGCATAGGAGGCCTTGCGCTCGGTGTCGTCGAGGCCGTGGACGATGATGCCGACGGTCAGGCCGAGGAATCGGTAGATCTGCCCCATCCACTCGCTGTCGCGCTTGGCGAGGTAGTCGTTGACCGTCACCACGTGCACGCCCTCGCCCGTCAGGGCGTTGAGGTAGACGGGCAGGGTGGCGACCAGGGTCTTGCCTTCACCGGTGCGCATCTCGGCGATGGACTTGTCGTTGAGCACCATGCCGCCGACCAGCTGGACGTCGAAGTGGCGCATGCCGAGCGCGCGCTTGCTGGCCTCGCGCACCACCGCGAAAGCGGGCACCAGGATGTCGTCGAGGGTCTTGCCGGCCTTGAGCGCCGCCTTGAATTCCTCGGTCTTGGCCCGCAGCTCGGCGTCGCTCAGCTTGGCCATCGCCGGTTCCAGCGCGTTGATGGCGTCGACCTTCGGCTGGTAGCGTTTCACCTGCCGGTCATTGGCAGAGCCGAAAATCGCCTTGGCGATGCTGGCGAGGACCATGAAGTGTTCCTTGTCTTGATGGCGCCGCAATTCAACGGGCGCCGGGCGGTGTTTTCTGGCCTGTCGGAGGGCTCAAAACCGCCGGTTTTCGGGCGTTTACAAGCGTTGCGGGTATGTAAGAGCGGGGGGCAGTATTGTCAACGGAACGAAACTGGGCCAAACCACGCGCCGCGCGCCGAGGAGGGCGAGGCGCCTTACGGAGCAAACTCATCTCATGACGTCCCATATCTCGCCGGCGCGACTGCCCGGCTTCCTGAAATTCATCGTGCTGGCGTTGGTTGCGCTGACCTTCGCCAGCCTGCCGTTCTCGGTGAACGCGCAGGATACCTCGTCCTCCGCTCCGGCCGCCGCGTCATCGGCCGAACCGGCGGCTCCCGCCGCGCCGTCGCCGACCACCGTCGTCGCCACGGTCGGCGGCCAGCAGATCACCGAGGCCGACCTCGCTTTCGCTGCCGAAGACCTCGGCCAGGACCTGCAGCAGATCCCGCAGGATCAGGTCCGCGCTGTCCTCCTTACCCAGATGATCGATTTGAAGCTCATGGCCGAGGCCGGCCACGCCGCCAATCTCGAGCAGTCCGACCTCTACAAGGAGCGCCTGAGCTACCTGCAGGACCGTGCCCTGCGCCGCGCCTTCACCAAGCAGGCGGTGAGCGACGCCATCACGGCGGATGCGATCAAGGCCGAGTACGACAAGGAAGTCGCGGCCATGCCGAACGTCGACGAGGTGCACGCGCGTCACATTCTGGTGAGCACCCAGGACGACGCCAAGGCGATCAAGGCGCAGCTCGACGGCGGCGCCGATTTCGCCACCCTCGCCAAGCAGAAGTCGATCGAGCCGGGCGCCAAGGATTCCGGCGGCGACCTGGGGTATTTCACCCAGGACAAGATGGTGAAGCCCTTCGCCGACGCCGCCTTCGCCCTCAAGGTCGGCCAGGTTTCCGATCCGATCCAGACGCAGTTCGGCTGGCACATCATCCAGGTGCTCGATCGCCGTCCGGCCCCCAAGCCGACCCTGCAGGACATGACGCAGCAGATCGGCCAGCAGCTCTATGTCGCCAAGTACCGGGCGCTGTTCGACGACCTGCGTGCCAAGGCGACGATCGATATCCCCGACGCGCAGCTCAAGGCGCAGGTCGACGCGCAACTCGCCCCGCAGCAGCAGCCCGCGCAGCCGGCAGCGCCCGCCTCGCAGCCGGCGCAGTAAACCGACCACAAAGCTCAGCGGAAAGGCCGGGAGCAATCCCGGCCTTTTCATTTTCCGGCCTCGTCCACTCTCTTGAAGCCGTCGGCAACATCGGGCATCACGGGCCAAACTCCAGAGGCACCGACATGGCCCATCCGGTTTCACCCCTCGCGCCCAAGACCTATCCCGAGCTGCCGCAGATCGCCGGGGTGCGCTTCGCCACGGCGGAGGCGGGGATCAAATACAAGAACCGCACCGACGTGCTGCTCGCGGCCTTCGACGAGGGCACCACGGTGGCGGGCGTGTTCACGTCGTCGAAATGTCCGTCGGCGCCGGTGGACTGGTGCCGCCAGAGCCTTAAGGGCGGCGTGGCGCGCGGGCTGCTGGTCAACTCCGGCAACGCCAACGCCTTCACCGGCATGAAGGGCAAGCACACCGTCGAGGTTTCGGCTGGCCTGGCCGCCAGGGCACTCGGCGTGAACCCATCCGAGGTGTTCCTCGGCTCGACCGGCGTGATCGGCGAGCCGCTCGATCCGCTCAAGTTCGACGTCGTGACGCGGGACATGGTCGGCCGGCTCGAGCCGGGGCCGTGGATGGACGCTGCCAAGGCGATCATGACCACCGACACCTATCCCAAGCTCGCCACGGCGACGGTCGAGTTCGACGGCGTGACCGTGTCGATCGCCGGCATCGCCAAGGGCTCGGGCATGATTGCGCCGGCGATGGCAACGATGCTGAGCTTCATCTTCACCGATGCGCCGGTTTCGAGCGGCGTTCTACAAAGCCTGCTGCAGCCCCTGATCGACAAAAGCTTCAACGCGGTCACCGTCGACAGCGATACCTCGACTTCGGATACCTGCCTGGTATTCGCCACCGGCAAGTCGCCCATCGACGCCATCAATTCCACCACCGATCCGCGGGCGCATGCCTTCGCCGAGGCGCTCGGCGACGTGCTGCACGAGCTCGCGATGCTGGTGGTGCGCGACGGCGAAGGCGCAACCAAGCTGGTCACGGTCAATGTCGAGGGCGCCACGTCCGATGCGAGCGCCTTCCGCATTGCCAAATCGATCGCCGACTCGCCGCTGGTCAAGACGGCGATTGCCGGCGAGGACGCCAACTGGGGGCGCGTGGTGATGGCCGTGGGCAAGGCGGGCGAGCCGGCCGACCGCGACCGGCTGCGCATCGCCTTCGGCGACATCGTCGTCGCCGAGAACGGCGAGCGCGCGCCATACTATGACGAGGCGAAGGCCTCGGCCTACATGAAGAACGAGGAGCTCGAGCTCACCGTCGGGCTGGGCCTCGGCGGCGGCCGCGCCACGGTCTACACCTGCGACCTCACGCACGGTTATATCGACATCAACGGCAGCTACCGGAGCTGACCCCGTGCCGCTGCCGACGACGCTTGAGATCGAGACGGCGGCGCTCACCGCCTGGCCCGGACTCTACACCGCCAATGACGGGCATTGGGTGTGGCGCGCGGCGCGCGGCTACAGCAACCGCGCCAACTCGATCCAATGCCTCGAACCGGGCGATGGCGCCGACGCGGCGGCGCGGCTGGGGCGGATGACCGACCTCTTCACGCGGCACGGCCTGCCGCCCGTGTTCAAGGTGACGCCGCTGACGGCACCGGCCGCCATCGCTGCGCTCGATGCCCTCGACTGGGTCACTTACGGCCACAGCCACGTGTTGCGCATGGACATGCGGGCCGGGATCGCTGCGCCGCGGCATCATACGGCGCTGTTCGATCCGCGTGATGCGCAATGGCATTCGGTGCAGGCAGAGCTGAGCGGCTACAGCGGCTACGATGCGGAGACGGTACGCCTCATCCTCGAGCGCGTGCCGTGCGACCAGCGCGGCGTGCTGGCCTACGATGCGAACGGCGTTCCGGCGGCGGCGGTCCTGGTTGCGGTCGCCAACGGTATTTCGATCTACGGCAACGTGGTGACGCGTCCGAGCCATCGCGGCCAGGGCTTTGCGCGGGCCGGCATGGATGCGGCGATTGCCTGGGCGCGCGATGCCGGGGCGACGGCTGCCGGCATCCAGGTGGCGGCGGGGAACACCGCGGCGATCCGGCTCTACACGTCGCTCGGCTTCGGTCGTGCATATGATTACCACTATCGCAAGCCACAGCCGGCAAAGTGAGCGACCGGTCCATCCTTCTGGTGGTCGCCTGTGCGCTGGTCGATGCCGATCGCCGCGTCCTGATCGCCCAGCGTCCGGCCGGCAAGCAATTGGCCGGCCTATGGGAATTTCCCGGCGGCAAGCTCGAGCCGGGCGAAACGCCGGAGGAGGCGCTGATCCGCGAGCTCGAAGAAGAGCTCGGAATTTCGACCAAGACCGCCTGCCTCGCGCCTTTAACCTTTGCGTCCCATTCTTACGAAAGCTTTCACCTTCTGATGCCACTTTTCGTGTGCCGAAAGTGGCAGGGAACGCCGACCGCGCGCGAGCATGCCGCCCTCAAATGGGTCCGGCCGCACGCCCTCAGGGAGTATCCGATGCCGCCGGCGGACGAGCCGCTGATCGCACCGCTGTGCGATCTGCTCTGAGGGAGGGCCGGATGTCGCTGGTAGAACGTTTTGCCCGCAACGAGAGCGGCGCGACCGCCATCGAATACGGCCTCATCGCCGCCTTGATGGCGGTGGCCTGCATCGCCGCCTTCGAGGTATTCGGCAGCTCGCTGCAGGGTCTGTTCCAGCGCGTCAGCGACACCGCCGGCAACGCCATGGCCAACTCTGGAAGCTAGTTCTTCTGCCCCAGTATCTTCGTCAGGCTGATCTCGGCGCTGCCGGGTTTCAGCGGTTTCTGCTGGCTTTCGTGCGGCGCCCAGCCGCTCATCCAAATGAGCTCGAGCGTGGCGCGGACGCGCCCGTCCGGGTCCCCGGCGAGTTGGACGTAAGCATCCTTCACGGCGCTCAGCAGTCGGAGGGTCGCTGGCTTCTGCGGGCGGTCGGCAAGTGGGTTCGAGGCGCCGAGCGCCTTGAGCTCGCGCATCAGCGCCAGCGCGCTGTCGTACCGCACGGTGTGACTTTCGACGTCGCTGACCGGCAGCGCCAGTCCGGCGCGCTGCAGAAGGCCCGCGGCTTCACTCAGCGGAATGAACGGCGCGACGCGCAGATAGGCGCCGCCGCCAACCTCGGCGTCGGCGGCAAGGAACGCTTCGCGCAACTCGGTGAGGCTCTCGCCGCCGATCGCTGCCGCAATGAACAGGCCATCGCCGCGCAGATGCGCTCGCGCCCGCGCCAGGAACCCCGGCACGTCGTCGACCACGTCGAGATCGAACAGCGAGACGATGAGGTCGTAGTTGCGGCCGGGCAAGTCGAGGACTTCCGGATCGACCGTCGGCACGCCGGGCACATCCAGCACGCTCGAGGCGCGGGCGAATTTGAACGGGCCGTTGGCGCTGCGGCCCGCCGTCGGCAGCACGGACGCGTCGGGCGCCATGATCAACGCCTGCTCGAAGTCGCGCGTCACCGTGCCCAGCCGTTCCGCGAGATCGGCGAGCGCCAGCCGGGTGACGAAATCGTCGCGGTCCGGTGACCGGCGCCGCAGGTGACGGGCGATCAGCGCGCGGTCGAAGACTTTCGGCGGCATCTGGATGGGAGGCATTGGCGGCGCCGGTCGGTGATGGCAGGATGGCCTTATGGGCACCGCGACCGGGCTTGTCAAAAGCGAGGCGTTGCGCCCGCTCAGATGGCTGGGCGGGGTGTTGCTCGATACGCTCTATCCGCCCGCATGCCTGAGCTGTGACGCGCCGGTCGGCTCGGCCGACGCGCTCTGTACCGACTGCTTCAAGAAGCTCAGGGCCATCACCGATCCGATGTGCCCGGTGCTCGGCATCCCCTTCGAGGTTTCGCTCGGTCCGGGTGTGCTGTCGGCCGAGGCCATCGCCGATCCACCGCCCTACGACCGGTCGCGCTCCGCGGTCATCTACAATGAGGCGGCGCTGGCCCTGGTCGGCAAGCTCAAATACGGCGACCGGCCGGAGCTCGCCCGCTTCTGCGCCCGGCTGATGGCGCAGGCCGGCCACGAGCTGCTGGTCAGCGGCGCCGTTCTGGTGCCGGTGCCGTTGCACCGTACACGGCAGTTCGCCCGCCGCTACAACCAGTCGGCCGAGCTGGCCCGGGCGCTGTCGGCGCTCACCGGCCTCGCGGTCGATACGGGGCTCGTCCGGCGCAAAAAAGCCACCCGGCAGCAGGTCGGTCTCTCGGGCGAGGCCCGCCGCCGCAATGTCGCCGGTGCATTCGAGCCATTCCCCGGCGCACATTCCCGGCTCGCCGGTCGCCGTGTCATCATCGTCGACGACGTCATCACCACCGGCGCGACGGTGGCCGCGGTCACGCGGGCGCTCAAGGCGGGTGGCGCGACGGGCATCGACGTCTTGAGCTTTGCTCGCGTCGTGATCGGGAGGGACTGATGGGCGATCTTCGCATCAACCGGCCGCGCTTCCGGCGCATCATGACGCAGCGGCCGCCCGAAATCTCGGCCGCCGACATTCCCGGCATCGGGCACAATGGCGGCCCGCCGCTCGACCATGTGCCCGAATGGGGCACCGGCGGCATCGGCAACTACTTCGTCTGGCGGGCCAAGAGCGAGGCGGCATTCAAGTCGATTCCGGTCGAAACGGCGATTCGCCGGGCGAAGAAGGCGGAGTCGCTGGGCCTTACCTTCCGCGAATACCAGCTCGAAATCCTCGAGCGGGGCCGGTTCCTGCAAGCCGAGGACACCGTGCGAATCGCGCAGATCATCGCCCGACGGACAGGACGCTGAGGCGCGGCCACGCCGTTGTCAGGACGGCGGCAATGCCCATATACAAGGAAACCAACTTTGTTTCCGGCGATGTCCAAAGTTCAGATCTACACCACCAGCTGGTGCCCCTACTGCAGTGCCGCCAAGTCGCTGCTGGCCGACAAAGGCGTACCCTATGAAGAGATCGACGTGACCGAGCCGAGCCTGCGCGAGGCGATGATCCAGCGCGCGCATGGCCGCCGCACGGTGCCGCAGATCTTCATCGGCGAGACCCATGTCGGCGGCTACGACGACATGGCGGCGCTGGACCGGCGGGGCCAGCTCGATCCGCTCCTCGCCTGACCGTGGTGCGCGTCGCGGCACTGCAGATGAATTCGTGCACCGCGCCCGAGCCCAATCTCGATGCGCTCGAAGCACTCGCGCATGAGGCGGCGTCGCGAGGCGCCGCCTATGCTTTGTCCCCTGAAGTCAGCGTCGCTTTTGCCGAGAACCGCGAAGGGCTCGCGGCCGTCGCCGGCCCGTGGGAGAACAACCCCGCCATCGGCCGCTGCCGCGGCATCGCGCGCGACACGGGCCTGACCCTCCATCTGGGCTCGCTGGCGGTGGCGCTGCCCGATGGCCGCTTCGCCAACCGTTCGGTGGTGTTCACGCCCGACGGCGAAATCGCCGCGATCTACGACAAGATCCACCTGTTCGACGCGACGCTTCCCGGCCTCAGGCAATACCGCGAAAGCGAAACCTATGTCGGCGGCGACGAAGCCGTGGTCACCGAGGCCGCCGGCCTCAGGCTCGGCCTCACCATCTGCTACGACGTGCGCTTCCCGGCGCTGCATCGCACACTGGCCGAGGCCGGGGCGGAGCTCATCGCCGTGCCGGCTGCGTTCACCGTGCCGACGGGCGAGGCGCACTGGGAGGTGCTGCTGCGCGCCCGCGCCATCGAGACGGGCTGCTACGTCATCGCCGCCGCACAGGCCGGGCAGCACCAGAACGGCCGCGCCACCTGGGGCCACTCGATGATCGTCGATCCGTGGGGGAAGATCGTCGGCGAGCTCGACGGCCAAACGCCCGGCGTCCTAGTCGCCGACATCGATCCGAAGGCTGTGGCGGAAGCGCGCGGTCGGGTGCCGGCGCTTGCGAACGCGCGCACATTTTCGTTATCCGTTAACCCTACGAGCGCAAGCTGAGCGCTTGAGAGGTTGCCCGCGTGATCCACTACTCCCTGGTTTGTGACAAGTCCCACAAGTTCGACGGCTGGTTCGCCAACGCGGCCGCCTATGACGCCCAGAAGGCCCGCGGCCTCGTCACCTGCCCGATCTGCACCACCACCGCAGTCGACAAGGCGCTCATGTCGCCGGCGGTCAGCCGCGCCGGCAGCGAAAAGGTGTCGCTCTCGATCGGCCATCCGCAGCACCAGCAGTTGCGCGAAGCCATGCTCGCGCTCCGCAACAAGGTGACCAGTGAGGCCGACTATGTCGGCGACAAGTTTGCCGAGGAAGCCCGCAAGATTCACTTCAAGGAAGTCGATGCGCGCGGCATCTACGGCGAAGCGACCAAGGAAGAGGTCGCGGCGCTGATCGAAGACGGCGTCGATTTCATGCCACTCCCCAACGTCAAGGAAGAGCACAACTAGGCTCTCCATCGCTCTTTCGGTTCCGTCATCCCCGGGTTTGACCCGGGAACCCAGCCGGATTTTCCGCATCGCGACCGCTGCCAGCCTTCTGGGTGGCCGGATCAGGTCCGGCCATGACGGAGCGGGGAGAGGGCTTCGGGCGGAGCCAATCTTGCCCTTCATCGTTTCCTGCCGATAATGGGGTCACCCATCTTCGGAGAAACGATCATGCCCACACCCGATGCCACCCGTTCGGGAACGTTCGCCATTGGCGGCGACATGCCGGTCCATCGCCTCGGGTTCGGCGCCATGCGCGTTACCGGCGAGGGCATCTGGGGCCCACCCAGGGATCCCGAGGAAAGCAAGCGCACGCTGCGCCGCGTGCCGGAGCTCGGCATCGACTTCATCGATACCGCGGACAGCTACGGACCATACATCTCCGAAGAGCTTATTGCTGAAACCCTGGCACCCTATGCGAAGGTGCATATCGCGACCAAGGGCGGCCTGGTGCGCAGCGGTCCGGGCAAATGGACCCCCGTCGGCAGGCCCGAGTACCTCGAGCAGGAGGTGCATATGAGCCTCCGCCGCCTCAAGCTCGAGCGCATCGACCTCTGGCAACTGCATCGGCCCGACCCCACGATTCCGCTCGATGACCAGTTCGGCGCCGTCGCCGGCTTCCTCAAGGCCGGCCTCATCCGCCATGCCGGGCTCAGCAACGTCACCGTCGAGCAGATCAGGCAGGCGCAAAAGCACTTCCCGGTGGCCACGGTGCAGAACAAATACTCGATCTCGGACGCGGCCAGCGAGGCGGTGCTCGACTACTGCACTGCGCAGAACATTGGCTTCATCCCGTGGCGGCCGATCGACGGCGGCGATCCGAAGCTCGACAAGCCCGAGTTCAAGGCGCTGCTCAAAAAACACGAAGCGACCGCCAACCAGATGGTCCTCGCCTGGCTGCTGAGGCGTTCGCCGGTGATGCTGCCGATCCCCGGGACCAGCAAGGTCTCGCACCTCGAGGAGAATACGGCCGCCGCGTCCATCACGCTCAGCGACGAGGATTTTGCGACGCTGCAGTCGCTGCGCTAGCAGCGCGCAGGCGCGTCACCGTCTCCTCGTCGGCCGGCAGGAAGATCTCGATCGCGAGCTCGCTCAGCGTCACATCGAGAGGCGAACCGAATAGCAGCGTGGTCGAGAGGAACGACATTCTTCCCGACGGTCCGTTGACGATCAGCGGCACCGCCAGTGCACCCGGGGTGGGCGCGGCCGGCGACGGAGCCGGGTAGCCGCGCAACTCCTCGATCAGCTCGAGCAGGGCCGGGTCGGCGCTCGCCTCGAACTGCTGGCGCAGCCGATGCAGCAGGTGCGCTTTCCATTCCGCCAGGTTCTCGATCCACGGCGCGGCGCCCTCCGGGTGGAGGCTCACCCGAAGCACGTTGATCGGCGGCTCGAGCAGGTGCGGCGCCACACCTCGGAGCAGCGCGGTGCCGCCGGAGTTGGCCGTCACCAGGTGCCAGTGCCGATCGACCGCCAACGCCGGGAACGGCTCGTGCGCCTTGAGCAATGCCTCGATCGCGGCGCGCGCCTGGCTCAGGCTTTGGTCATCGAGTGGGCGGTCGGCGAAAATCGGGGCGTAGCCGGCGCTGAGCAGCATGGCGTTGCGCTCGCGCAATGGCACTTCGAGCTCGGCGGCGAGCCGCAAAATCATGTCGCGGCTCGGCTGCGCCCGGCCGGTCTCGACGAAACTCAGGTGGCGGGTCGAGATCTCGGCATCGAGCGCAAGGTCGAGCTGGCTGAGGCGGCGGCGCTGCCGCCAGTCGCGCAGCAGTTCGCCAATGGGCTGGGTCTGGATCATGGGCACCTTCTACGGCCCGGTCCACGCCGGCGCCATTACCTCGAGCGTAATCGACCAGCCAGCTCGGCATCGCCATCGTGCGGCCAGCCTGATCGGCAGGCGATCAAACCGACGGAGACAGCAATGACCGATCCCAAGCACGTGGCCGAGCGCTACATCGCACTGTGGAACGAACCCGATGCCGGGGTGCGCAAGCAGCTCCTCGCGCGGGACTGGGCCGAGGATGCGACCTATGTCGATCCCATGGCCGCTGGCCATGGCACCGACGAGATCGAGGGCCTCATCGGCGGCGTCAAGGCGCGCTTCCCGAGCTTCAACTTCAAGCTGGTGGGCACGCCCGACGGCTATGCCGAACACGTCCGCTTCAAGTGGAGCCTCGGGCCCGGCGACTTCGTCGATGCCCCGATCGAGGGCACCGACGTGCTGGTCGTCCGCGACGGGCGTATCCAGTCGGTGACGGGGTTCCTCGACCGCGTGCCGCCGATGTGAGGTTGTTTCAGGCGCCCGGCCGTTCGGCCAGCACCATGTAGTTGATGCCCATGTCGGGGCTCTTGCGCCATTCGTCGGCGAGCGGGTGGAACACCACGCCCGTCTCGTCGACGATCTTCAGCCCGTTGCGCGTGATCAGAGCCTTGAGCTCGTCGGGCGTGAGGAACCGGTTCCAGTCATGCGTGCCGCGCGGCAGCCAGCGCAGCACGTATTCGGCGCCGAATTTGGCCAGCGCCAGTGCCCGCAGCGTTCGGTTCAGCGTCGCCGAAAACAACAGGCCGCCCGGCGCCACCAGATCGGCGCAGCTCTTCATATAGAGCGGCACGTTGTCGACGTGCTCGACCACTTCCATGTTGAGCACGATGTCGAAGCGCTTGCCCTCGCTTAACAGCGTTTCTGCAGTGTCGTTGCGATAGTCGATGGCAAGCCCCATCGTCTCGGCATGCTGGCGAGCCACCGCGATGTTGTCGCTCGCCGCATCCACTCCGGTCACCGCTGCGCCGAGCCGGGTGAGGGGCTCGGTCAACAGCCCACCGCCGCAGCCGATGTCGAGCACCGTCAGCCCCGTCAGGGGCTGGCGCTCGTTCTCGCTGCGCGAGAAATGACGGAGGGCCCAGTCGCGGATATAGGCCAGCCGCACCGGGTTGAACTTGTGCAGCGGCTTCACATCCCCTTCGGGGTCCCACCAGTCCGCCGCCATGGCGGCGAACTTGGCGATCTCGGCCGGATTTACGGTGGTTTCGGTCATTCTTGTAACTCCGGGGGCTTTGTGGCATGTCCCGCGCCGAATTGAAAAGCGTACCGCCGGGTTCTCTGTTCCGGCGCGGGGAGCATAATTGGCCCGTATCGTGATGAAGTTTGGCGGCACGTCGGTCGCCAATGTCGAGCGCATCCGGCAGGCAGCGCGGCACGTCAAGCGCGAGGTCGACGCCGGCAACCAGGTCACGGTGGTCGTTTCGGCCATGTCGGGCAAGACCAACGAGCTCGTCGCCTGGGTCAATGAGAGTTCCAAACTGCACGATGCGCGCGAATACGATGCGGTGGTCGCCTCGGGCGAGCAGGTCACGGCGGGCCTGATGGCGATCGTCCTTAGCGAAATGGGCATCCCGTCGCGCTCGTTCCAGGGCTGGCAGGTGCCGATCCACACCGACGACGCGCATGGCGCCGCCCGTATCGCCGAGATCATCCCGGACGAGCTCAACAAGCGGATGAGCGAGGGCGTGGTGCCGGTCGTCACGGGCTTTCAGGGCATCGTGCCGGCCACCGGCCGGATCACCACCCTCGGCCGCGGCGGCTCCGATACCTCGGCGGTGGCGATCGCGGCGGCCGTCGGCGCCGACCGGTGCGATATCTACACCGACGTCGATGGCGTCTACACCACCGACCCGCGCATCGATCCCAAGGCCAAGCGGCTCAACAAGATCGCCTTCGAGGAAATGCTCGAAATGGCGTCGCTCGGCGCCAAGGTGCTGATGATCCGCTCGGTCGAGATGGCGATGGCGCACAAGGTGCGGCTCGTCGTCCGCTCCACTTTCGACGACCCGGAGGCGCCCCAGCTCGCCCCGGACGGAACGCCCGGCGTGCCTGGCACGCTGGTTTGCGATGAGGATGAGATCATGGAAAAGCAGATCGTTTCAGGCGTCACGCTCGCCAAGGCCGAGGCCAAGATCACGCTGCGTGACGTCAAGGACAAGCCGGGCGTCGCCGCCGCAGTGTTCGGCGCGCTGGCCGACGAATCGATCGTCGTCGACATGATCGTCCAGAACATCTCCGACGACGGCTCGGTCACCGACATCACTTTCACCGTGCCCGACAGCGAGTACGACAAGTCGATCCGCGTGCTCGAAGCCGCCAAGGCTTCGGGAGAGATCGAGTACCAGCGCGTCACCGGATCGAAGGGGGGCGCCAAGGTTTCGGTGGTCGGCGTCGGCATGCGCAACCATGCGGGCGTCGCCGCGTCGATGTTCAAGGCGCTGGCCGACAAGGGCATCAACATCCAGCTGATCACGACCTCGGAAATCAAGACCTCAGTGCTGATCGACGACGAATATGCCGAGCTTGCGGTGCGGGCGCTCCATACGTATTACGGTCTGGACAAGCCGGCGGCCTGACGCGACCCCGCCGGCGAACTAGAAGTGCCGCATCGCTGAATGGAAAACCGGCGTCCACTTTTCCGCGCGATGCTTTCGGGGAGGCGGTGCGGGGCCGCATAACACGGTATGGCGACAGCGATCGGGGGTCCGCGCGTTCTGCTCCGGCAGTTGCGCGAAACCATGGCGGAGCCCCTGGCTTCGCAGGATCGCCTCGACAAGATCGTCAACCTGATCGCCGAGAACATGCAGGCCGATGTCTGCTCGTTCTACGTCCTGCGCGACGACGGCGCCCTCGAACTGTTCGCCACGCACGGGCTCAAATCCGAATCCGTCCACATGACCACCTTGCGGCTGGGGGAAGGGCTGGTCGGCCTCATCGCCGCGCAGGCCGAGCCGTTGCGGCTCGAGGACGCGCCGAGCCATCCGGCCTTTGCCTATCGCCCGGAGACCGGCGAGGACCCGTTCCGCGCATTCCTTGGCGTACCGGTGCTGCGCGCCGGCCAGACGCTGGGCGTGCTGGTCGTCCAGAACCGCGACCACCGGGTCTATGGCGAGGACGAGGTCGAGGCGCTGCTGACCACGGCGACGATCCTCGCCGAAATGCTCGTCACCTCGGATTTCGAGACGCTGATCAAGCCGGGCCAGGACATCGACCTCCGCCGGCCACGCACCATCGTGGGCATGAGCTTCACCGAGGGCATCGCGCTCGGCACGGTGGTCCAGCACGATCCGCGCGTCGTCGTCGCCAATTTCATCGCGGAAGACACCGAGCAGGAAAAGAGCCGGCTCGAGGCGGCGCTCGCCACCATGCGCGTCTCGATCGACGACATGCTGAGCCATGGCGACATGCAGTCGGGCAGCGAGCATCGCGATATCCTCGAGACCTATCGCATGTTCGCCAACGATCGCGGCTGGGTCGACCGCATCGAGGAGGCGATCGACAACGGCCTCACCGCCGAAGCGGCAGTGGAGCGGGTGCAGCACGACACGCGCGCCCGCATGCTGCGCTCGACCGATCCTTACATCCGCGACCGGCTGCACGATTTCGACGATCTCGCCAACCGGCTGCTGCGGGTGCTGACCGGCGATGGCACGGCGCCGACGGCCCGCGAGTTGCCCGAGAACGCTATTCTGGTGGCGCGCAATATGGGGCCGGCCGAGCTGCTCGAATACGACCGCACACGGCTTCGGGCGATCGTGCTCGAAGAGGGCGGGGCGACGGCGCATGTGGCGATCGTCGCGCGCTCGCTCGGGCTCGTCGCCGTCGGCCGCGTCGACAATATCGTCTCGATCTCGGAGAACGGCGACGACATCATCGTCGATGGCACGGCGGGCACAGTGCATCTGCGGCCCACGCGCGAGCTCGAGCAGAACTACGTCGACAAGGTGCGGCTCGGCGCCAAGCGGCGTGCCCACTACCTCGCGCTCAAGGACAAGCCGTCGGTCACGAGGGACGGGGTGCAGATCACGCTGCTCCACAATTCCGGGCTGGTCGCCGACCTGCCGATGCTGCGCGATACCGGCGCCGAGGGCGTTGGCCTGTTCCGCACCGAGCTGCAGTTCATGATCGCGAGCCGCCTGCCCAAGGTGCAGGAGCAGGTCGGACTCTATCGCGAGGCGATCCGGCTCAGCGAAGGCAAGCCGATCGTCTTCCGCCTGCTCGATGTCGGCGGCGACAAGGTTATCCCCTATCTGCGCTCGGCTCCGGAAGAAAACCCGGCGATGGGGTTCCGCTCGCTGCGCCTCGCCCTCGACAAGCCGGGCCTGCTGCGCACGCAGGTTCGTGCGCTCCTGATTGCTGCCGACGGCGGGCCGATGAAAATCCTCGTGCCGATGGTCACCGAAACCTGGGAGTTCATCGAGACCAAGCGCGTGGTCAAGATGGAGCTCGAGCGCCTGATCCGGCAGGGCGGCACGCCGCCGTCGCGGCTCGAGATCGGCGCCATGATCGAGGTACCCTCGCTACTGTTCGAGCTCGACCATGTGCTGCCGGAGGCCGATTTCGTTTCGATCGGCTCGAACGATCTCATCATGTTCCTCAATGCCGCCGACCGGGCCAATGCGCGGGTCAACAAGGCCTACGATCCGATCGCGCTGCCGCGCCTGCGTGCGTTGCGCCACATCGTCACCATGGCCCGGCGCTACGGCGTGCCGATCACCATGTGCGGCGAGCTCGCCGGCCG
>JBQCIY010000123.1:0-21361 GCA_051953275.1 Devosia sp.
CCCAGCTCGCGCTGGATCGCCTTCATCTGCTCGTTGAGGTAGTACTCGCGCTGGGTCTTTTCCATCTGGCGCTTGACGCGCGAACGGATGCGCTTTTCCACCTGCAGCACGCCGATCTCGCCCTCCATGAGGCCGAGGATCTTCTGCAGCCGCTCCGCGACGGAAACGGTTGAGAGCAGGTCTTCCTTCTCGGTGATCTTGATGACGAGGTGGCTCGCGATAGTGTCGGCGAGCTTGCTCGAATTGTCGATCTGGCTGACGGCGTTGACCACCTCCGCCGAGATCTTCTTGTTGAGCTTGACGTAGTTCTCGAATTCCGTCTGCGCCGAGCGGGCCAGCGCCTCGATCTCGACCGCATCGCCTTCCGGCTCGAGCAGCGTTGTCGCCTCGGCCTCGAAGTAATCCTGCGTCTGCAGGTAGCGGTCGATGGTCGCGCGGTTGAGGCCCTCGACCAGCACCTTCACGGTGCCATCGGGCAACTTCAGCAGCTGCAGCACGGACGCGATCGTACCGGTGGCAAAGATGTCTTCCGGCTTCGGATCATCGTCCTGGGCATTCTTCTGGGTGACGACAAGGATGTGCTTGTCGTCACGCATGACTTCCTCGAGCGCCTTCACCGATTTCTCGCGTCCGACAAAGAGCGGCACGATCATTCCGGGGAATACGACAATGTCCCTGAGCGGGAGGACCGGATAGACGCGGTCGCGATCGAATTCGGCGCCGAGGGAGGGGACGTCCGACATGTGTTGTCCTTTCCGGGGCACGTGGGAGGAGTGGAGGAGTTACGTGCCCAAACAGCAATCAGTTTGGCGCCTTCGAGGCCGCCATCCTGATTCTGCTGAATAAATAGGGTCTCACGCCCGTGAGACAAGTCAACCTGCCCGTCAAGGCGGGTCTGGCAGACCCGCAAAATGTGATGGGCTCAGGCCTCGCCCGGCTGCGGCCCGACATAACGGGCGCGCGGCCGGATGAGAGCCCCAGTCTGGGCCTGTTCGAGCATGTGGGCAAGCCACCCGACCGAGCGCGCCAGGGCAAAGATTTCGATCGTCGCCGTCATCGGAAGATCATACGTCGCGGCCAGCGCGGCGAGGGCGAAATCGATGTTGGCGCCCTCTCCCGTAAGCCCTTCCGCCGCCTCGCGAAAACGGGCGTAGCCCACGGGCACGGCGAGGGCCCCAAGCAGAGCCTTGGCACGCACGTCGCCCCGTGGATACAGCGGATGACCAAACCCAGGCACGCCGCGGCCTTCGCCGATCCACTCGCGCAGGGCTGTAGCCATATCGCCCCCCGAGGCCGCAAGATCCTCGACGAGGCTTCGCACCGTGGCGGCGGCCCGCCCGTGCAGCGGCCCGGTCAGCGCGGAGAGTGCCGCCAAGGTGCCGGCTGCCAAGGGTGCACCCGTGGACACGGCCACCCGGCCGGCAAAGGTCGAGGCATTGAGATCATGGTCGGCCAAAAGTACCAGCGCACGGCGGAGATCATCGGCTGCCTCGGACCGGCGGAAGCGCCGAGCCAACCGCTCGTGCAGTCCTCCGTTGCCAGGCCCGGCGAGTGCGGACGCGAGATCGGCGAGGACCGCAACCGCATCCGCGCGCAAAGCCGACGGGTAGCGGAAGGTGCCTGGTGGCCCGTCTGCGGCCCGGGCGACCAAAGCATGCATCGCAGCCGGAATGCCGGGTTCGGCAACCTGCACAACCGCCGGTGACTCCGGAAACCCGCCCCAGAGAAGGTCCGCAACCTCCTCGAGCGTGTCGGTCTCGGCCAGTGTTGCGGCATCGCGCCCCCGGTACCACAAGCGGCCACCGGCGACGGTCGAGATGGCCGATGCCAGCACCGGATCGCCCCAACTGATGGCCTCGGCCGCAACGGCCTCGGCCCGCGGCCGCCCCGACGCGCGGCGGACCAGCCGCTCGATATCGTCGCGATTGTAGAGGCTGCGCCGCGGATCGGCCGGGTCGGGTTTGGCCCGGATTCGGCCGCGGCTGACGCTGGCGTAGAGCGTCTGCGGCTTCACGCTCAGTCGTCGGAGGGCCTCATTGGCCGACAGCCACATTGATCGATTCCATCAAGATTGACGTCAACATGGATGATCATATCTTGCTCTCGGAACGGAGAAAAGGAGCGCTTCATGCCGATCGGGCTCGATGACGTGGTGGCGGCCGAGACGGCGCTGTCGGACGTGGACGGCCTCGCTGGCCGGCTGATCATCCGCGGCCGGTCGCTCGACGACCTGGCCGGACGCGAGACCGCCGAGAGCATGCTCGGCCTCCTGCTTGCCGGGGCGTTCGATGCCGTGCCCACGGCAGCGGAGTTGGGCGCCGCGCGCGCCGAAATCTTCTCCCGGTTCAAGGCAAAGCTCGGCGATCTCGGGACCCTTCCCGTCTACGACGGCGTTCGCGCCGCGATCGCGCAGTTGCCCGACGACGACTCCACGCACACTGCGCTGCTCCTGATCGCCGCGCCGGCCGTGCTGGTTCCTGCCCTGCTCCGGACCCAGAGGGGAAGAGCGGTCGTCGAGCCGGATGCCGGCGCCGCCCACTCGGCCGATATCCTTCACATGCTGCTGGGCCGCGTACCGGCCGTACCCGAGGTCAACGGGCTCGACACCTACCTCGTGACCGTCGCTGATCACGGCCTCAACGCCTCGACCTTCGCGGCCCGCGTCGTCGCCTCGACCCAGGCCGGACTGAACTCCGCAGTGCTGGCTGCCTATGGCGCCCTGAAGGGGCCGCTCCATGGCGGCGCGCCCGGACCCGTGCTCGACATGATCGACCAGGTCGGAACGCCCGAGCGGGCGGAGCCGGTGCTGCGGTCGATACTCGATCGGGGTGAGCGCCTCATGGGTTTCGGCCACCGGATTTACCGCGTTCGCGACCCCCGGGCCGATGCCCTCAAGGCGGCGCTCAGCAGGCTGCAGCGGACCGAGCGGCTCAACCTTGCGCTTGCGGTCGAAACCGCGGCGCTGAAACTGCTCAGGACCAAAAAGCCGGACCGCCCGCTCGAGACCAATGTCGAATTCTTCACGGCGCTGTTGCTCGACGCGCTGGGCTTCCCCCGCGACGCGTTCACCGCCGTGTTCGCGATGGGCCGCACGACCGGCTGGATCGCCCATGCGCGGGAACAGGCGCTCTCCGGCCGGCTGATCCGCCCGAAGTCGCACTATATCGGGCCGATGCCGCGCGAAGCGGCTTAACTTACATCGCGGCGATCCTGAGCTCTTCCTCGGTCATCTCGGCCGGGATATCCGCAAACAGCGGCGTCGACAGGTAGCGTTCGCCGGTATCGGGCAGCATGCAGAGGATCACCGATCCGTCCGGTGCGGTCTCGGCCACCTTGAGCGCCGCCGCGAACGTGCCGCCCGAGGTGATGCCGACGAAGATGCCTTCCTTCTGGGCGAGCTGCTGGCTCATCTTCAGGCCGTCCGGCCCCGGCACGGTGACGATCCGGTCGATTAGCTTTTCGGCAACCGCGTCACCGGTGATCTTCGGGATGAAGTCGGGACTCCAGCCCTGGAACGGGTGCGGCTTCCAGGCGGGGTTTTTGGCCGAGGGCGAACCGTCTGCATTGCGTGCCTGCGGCTCGTTGGCCGTCAGCAGCGGCGCGGTTTCAGGCTCGGCCACGACGATCTTGGTCTCCGGCCGCTTCGCCTTGAGGACGCCGGCGACCCCTTTGAGCGTTCCACCCGTGCCAAATCCGGTCACCCAATAGTCGAGCTTTTGCCCATCGAAATCGCGGAGGATTTCCTGGGCCGTCGTCTTGGCGTGAAACGCGGGGTTCGCCTCGTTCTCGAACTGCCGGGTCATGAACCAGCCGTTCTTGGCGGCGAGCTCCTTGGTGCGGTCGACCATGCCCTTGGCGCCGAGCGCTGCGGGCGTGAGCAGCACCTTGGCGCCCAGAAAGCGCATCAGCTTGCGTCGCTCGACCGAAAAGCTCTCCGCCATGGTCACGACCAGCGGATAGCCCTTCGCCGCGCAGACCATGGCGAGGCCGATGCCAGTGTTGCCGCTGGTCGCCTCGATGACGGTCTGACCCGGTTTCAGCGAGCCGTCGCGCTCAGCCGCCTCGATCACCCCCAACGCCAGGCGGTCCTTGACCGACCCGAGCGGGTTGAATGCCTCGACCTTGACGTAGAGCGTGACGCCCTTGGGCGCCAACTTGTTGATGCGGACGACCGGGGTGTTGCCCACCGTGCCCAGGATGCTGTCGTACTTCATGAAGACCTCCGGATGACGCTGGTTGTCCGGTAAGACTAGTCCTCCGACGTCCGCCGAACCAGAACCGGATCGCCTCACCGCATGATCATCCCGCTGCTTGCGCGTGACGGCCGGCTGCCGCACTCTTCGCTGCATGGCACCAAAGCCGCCGCGTATCGATCTTCATGGCCTCGCCACCGATGCGGGCGCGGCCGAACGCGGTTCGGCGATGGGGCCAGAGGCGCTCCGGATCGCGGGACTTGCCGAAACGCTCGCCGAGTTGGGACGCGCCGTTGAAGACAAGGGCGACTTCCGGGCGCCGCCAGGCCCACGGACGGCGGAGAGGCGCCGCCGCGAGATCCTCGCTGTCGCGGCGGAGGCGAGCGCCCGCGGCTACGGCACGCTGAAGGCCGGCGGGGTGCCGGTCTTCATGGGTGGCGATCATTCGATCTCGATCGGCAGCGTCTCCGGCATTGCCCGCTGGTGCGCCGAACGGAGCCAGGAGCTGTTCGTTCTCTGGTTCGATGCGCATGGCGACTTCAACACGCCGACCATCTCACCCAGCGGCAATCTGCACGGCATGGCTCTCGCCCTCCTCTGCGGCGAGGACGAGTTCGACGACGCCTTCGGCGGCGCCTGGCGACAGGACGTCGATCCCGCCAACGTCACGCTGTTCGGCACCCGCTCGATCGACGCCGGCGAGCGAACGCTGCTGCACGACCGGGGCGTCGAGGTCATCGACATGCGGACCATCGACGAACAGGGTGCCACGGTCCCAATCCGCCGTCTCATCGACCGCGTCCGGGCAGCCGAAGGCCATCTGCATCTGAGCCTCGACATCGACGCGATGGACCCGACGATTGCCCCGGGCGTCGGCACGAGAGTCCCCGGCGGGCTCACCTACCGCGAGGCGCACCTGGTGATGGAACTGCTGCACGACGCCGGGATCGTCGGCTCACTCGATGTCGTGGAGCTCAACCCGTTCCTCGACCAGGCCGGACAATCTGCCCGCCTGTTGGTCGACCTCACCGCAAGCCTGTTCGGCCGGCAGATCATGGGACGCCGCGGCTAGACAAAACGCCGGGCACATGGCCCGGCGCATTCCTTGAAACCGGCCAGTCGGATCAGGCGCTGGTGGCCTGCGCCTCTTCCTTCTTCCGCTCGGAGTAGATGTAGAGCGGGCGGGCGTCCTTGTTGTTCACCACATCCTCGCTGATCACCACCTCCTCGACGCCGTCGAGGGAGGGCAGATCGAACATGGTGTCGAGCAGGATGCCTTCCATGATCGAGCGGAGGCCGCGGGCGCCGGTCTTGCGCTCGATGGCGTGCTTGGCGATCGCCTTGAGCGCGTCCTCGTGGAAGGTGAGCTCGGTTTCTTCCATGGCGAACAGCCGCTGATACTGGCGGACGAGCGCGTTCTTGGGCTCGGTGAGGATCTGGATGAGCGCCGGTTCGTCGAGGTCCTCGAGCGTCGCGATGACCGGCAAACGACCGATGAATTCGGGGATGAGGCCGAATTTCACCAGGTCTTCCGGCGCCACGTCCTTGAGGATATCGCCGACGCGGCGGTCGCGGGGATCCTTCACCACGGCCGAGAAGCCGATGCCCGAACCATCGCCGCGAGCGGCGATGATCTTTTCGAGGCCGGCAAAGGCGCCGCCGCAGATGAACAGGATGTTGGTGGTGTCGACCTGCAGGAACTCCTGCTGCGGATGCTTGCGGCCGCCCTGCGGGGGAACGGACGCAACAGTGCCTTCCATGATTTTCAGCAAGGCCTGCTGCACACCCTCGCCCGACACGTCACGGGTGATCGATGGATTGTCGGATTTGCGCGAAATCTTGTCGACTTCGTCGATGTAGACGATGCCGCGCTGCGCCTTCTCCACATTGTAATCCGCGGCCTGGAGCAGCTTGAGGATGATGTTTTCGACATCCTCGCCGACGTAGCCGGCCTCGGTCAGTGTCGTCGCGTCCGCCATCGTGAACGGCACGTCGAGGATCCGGGCGAGAGTCTGCGCCAGCAGCGTCTTGCCGGTACCGGTGGGGCCGACCAGAAGGATATTGGACTTGCTCAGCTCCACGTCCTGATTCTTGGTCGCGTGGTGCAGGCGCTTGTAGTGATTGTGCACGGCGACCGAGAGCACACGCTTGGCGCGCTGCTGGCCGATCACGTAGTCGTCGAGGATCTTACAAATCTCGGCCGGGGTTGGAACCCCGTCGCTCGACTTCACCATCGAGGTTTTATTTTCCTCGCGGATGATGTCCATGCAGAGCTCGACGCATTCATCGCAGATGAATACGGTCGGTCCGGCGATCAACTTGCGTACTTCGTGCTGAGATTTACCGCAGAACGAGCAATACAGCGTGTTCTTGGATTCGCCGGTCGAAGATTCTTTGGACATCCGTCACTCCTCGAGGGCCGCTGCCCTCGCCAACCCGCGCTTTCACAAAAGCTAACGCGCGAGGCCTAAAGAATATATTGCCGGATCGAGCTTAGCGGTCGACCCGGCAAGCGACAATGACAGGATCGTCACACTCCAAGGATGGATAGCGACAACCTTAACGCGGCCAGTTTTAGACAGTTTCCGGCGCCGCGCGCTTTTCGAAAATCTGGTCGATGATGCCAAAATCCTTGGCTTCTTCGGGACTGAGGAAGCGGTCGCGCTCGAGCGCGTTGTGCACCGTCTCGTAATCCTTGCCCGTGTGCTTGACGTAGATCTCGTTGAGTCGGCGCTTCAGTTTCTCGGTGAACTGGGCGTGGATCAGGATATCGGTCGCCTGGCCCTGATAGCCGCCGGACGGCTGGTGCACCATGATCGAGGCATTCGGCAGGGAGCCGCGCATACCGCCTTCGCCGCCGCACAAGAGCAGCGAGCCCATCGAGGCCGCCTGCCCCGTACACAGCGTCGCCACCGGCGGGCGGATGAACTGCATCGTGTCGTAGATTGCCAGCCCCGACGTCACCACCCCGCCCGGCGAGTTGATATACATGTTGATCTCTTTCTTGGGGTTCTCGGACTCCAGAAAGAGCAGTTGCGCCACGATCAGCGAGGCCATGCCGTCTTCGACCTGGCCAGTGACGAAGATGATGCGCTCCTTGAGCAGGCGCGAATAGATGTCGAAGGCGCGCTCGCCGCGGTTGGTCTGCTCGACCACCGTGGGCACGAGGTAATTGTAGAAGGTATCGATCGGATCTCTCATCCTGATGCCCCTGAGCGTTGGAAAGTGCCGAATCGGCGCGAATGGCCGATCTGAGACGAGGCCGCGTAAAGGCGCGGTAAAGCCAGAGATAGGCGGGACTGTGGCGACGATCAATGCTGCCGGTGGGCAGCTATCCTTTCGCAGTAAACGCCCTGTTTGTGCTGTCGCATTTGCGCCGGACAGGCAGTTCTGCGAGGGTGCCGCCCGCGACCATCATGTTGAGGGACATGTCATGAAACTCGCCCTTTCGCTGCTTGCCTCCACGCTCGTGCTGGCCACGGCGATGCCTAGCTTCGCCGATGATACCAAGTCCGCCGCTCCACCGGCTCAGACCAACTCCGACAGCAGCTCCGCGGCGTCCTCCGCGGACACCGCGGGCTCCGGTTCCGCGGGTGCCGCCGCCGGCTCGTCCAGCACCGACAACACCGGAATCTCCAACAGCAACACCAACGCCGCGCCCGGCGGCAGCAACGTCACCGCCCGGGACCCGCAGACCGTGCTCGCCGCGCTGGCCGCCGACGGTTATCCCGGCAAGCTCAGCAAGCTCGACAACGGCCGGCCGTCCATTGCCGTCAAGATTTCCGGGCTCAACACCTATATCGACTTCTACAACTGCGCCGACGACATGACCGACTGCTACACGCTGCTGTTCAGCGTCAGCCTCGACCTCGACAAGGGCACGACGCTCGAGCAGGCCAACAAGTGGAACAGCGACCAGATCACCGGCCGCGTGTGGCTCGACACCAACAACGACCCGACGCTCGACTTCGCGCTCTCGACCTTCGCGGGTATCTCCGAGGACACCTTCGACCAGAACCTCAAGCTCTGGGACAGCGAGATCGGGGACTTCAAGGACTTCTTCCACTTCTGAGACCCGAACGCCCGAAATGACCGACGCCTTTTCCATCTCGGTCCCGGAACGCCGCGCCTCCGCGAAACCGCGGGACGCGGCGTTCTACCAGGACCCCTATGCCTTCTATTCCGCGCTGCACCTGGGCACGCCGACCTTCCTGTGGGAGGACTACGGCCACTGGTGCTTCACCGGCTTTCGCGAGGTGAATGGGCTGCTACGGGACAAGCGCTTCGGCCGGCAGATCACACATGTGATGAGCCGGGAGGAGCTCGGCTGGGCCCCGCCCAAGGCGCACACCGCCGCCTTCGATCTCACGGAGAAATACTCCCTGCTGGCACTCGAGCCGCCGGCGCACACCCGGCTCCGGACCCTGGTCAACCGCGCTTTCGTCTCGCGCCACGTCGAACAGCTCAGGCCGCGGATCGAACGGCTGGCCAATGAAATGATCGACGCACTCGAGCCGCGGGGCGGCACCGAGCTGATCAAGGCCTTCGCCGCGCCGATCCCGGCGATTGTCATCGCCGAGATGATCGGGCTGCCGGCCGAGATGGCGCCGCAACTGCTCAACTGGTCCAACCGCATGGTCCAGATGTACATGTTCGGCGTTACGCACGAGACCGAGCTCGACGCCAACCAGGCGTCCGAGGACTTCATGGCCTATCTGCGCGAAGTCATTGCCGCGCGCCGCCGCCAGCCGAAGGAAGACCTCCTCACCCATATGCTGACCGCCGATCCGGTCGACGGCCAGAAGCTCACCGAGGACGAGGTCGTTTCGACCGCCATCCTGCTGCTCAACGCCGGCCACGAGGCGACCGTGCACACGACCGGCAACGCGGTGAAGACCATCCTCGAAAGCGGCCTCGACCCGAAATTGCTGTTCGCAACGCCGGAGCAGACAGAGGCGACGGTCGAAGAGTGCCTGCGCTACGACGCGCCGCTACACATGTTCACCCGGTACGCGCTCGAAGACGTGACACTCGACAGCGGCGAGCATTTCAACAAGGGCGAAATCATCGGCCTGATGCTGGGCGCCGCCAATCGCGACCCGAAGAGGTTCGCGCATGCAGACACGTTCGACCCGTTCCGCACCGATGGCCAGAACGTGAGCTTCGGCGCCGGAATTCATTTCTGCATCGGCGCACCCCTGGCTCGGATCGAGCTTCAGACAGCGCTCTCGACGCTGTTCAAGCGGCTGCCGAACATCAGGCTCGCGGGTGAACCGCGCTACAACAATGTCTACCACTTCCACGGTCTGGAGCGGCTCGACGTCGCTTGGTAGGGTCCCCGCATATTTAAGGGAGACCACCATGTTCCGCGCCTTGCTTATCGCCTCTTTTGTTCTCGCCCCACTGCCCGTGTTCGCGCAGTCGACAACCAGCAGCGACGCCACGTCCGGCCGCTGCCTACTGGCGGGGAAATCGTTCTCAACCGGCGCCACGATCCGGGCTGCATCCAGCGTCATGCAGTGTGATGCGAACGGGGACTGGACCGCGACGCAGTCGCCGGCCGCCGGATGTTTCTTTGCCGACAACCTCTATTCGGTCGGCGCGACCGCAGCGGTCGCTGGCAGCAAGACAGTGACCGAGACCTGCAACCCCGACGGCACCTGGACGGAAAAGCCCGCCTCCTAGAGGTTGACCAGCACCTCCGGGATCAGATCCGGCAAGTCTTCGGAGATGAGGCCCGGCCGCGCGAAACGTGCGGCCGCGGCACCATGGATCCAGACGCCTGCGGCGGCCGCATCGAAGGCGCTCATGCCTTGCGCCAGCAGGCCGCCGACAATGCCGGCAAGCACGTCGCCCGACCCCGCCGTGCCGAGGCCGGGCGGCGCGTTGCCGTTGATGGCGGCGGTATCGTCGGGCGCGGCAATGACGGTATCCGAGCCCTTGTAGATGACGATGGCGCCCGACCGCTTCGACGCGGCCCGGGCCCGGTCGAGCTTGCTCCCGGGCAGCTCGCCGAACAGGCGGGTGAATTCTCCCTCGTGCGGCGTCAGCGCGACGGGGCGATCGGACCGCGCCGTGATCGCCTGGAACAGCGTTTCAGGATTGTCCTTGAACGACGTCATCGCATCAGCATCGAGCACTACAGCCGGAACACGCTCGAGGATATCGAGGACGTGCTCCCGCGTCGCCTCGCCGACTCCGGCGGCTGGGCCAATCACTACAGAGTTGACCTTGCCCTCGAGGATGCCCCGGAATTCCGCGCGGGTGCCAAACGGCTTGGTCATGACCGCGGTCACGTGCGCCGCCTGCACCCGCAGCGCGTCCTCGCTGCCGACAAGCGTGACGGCACCCGCCCCGACCCGCAGTGCCGCCGTGGCACTCAGACGCGTCGCGCCAGTCTGTAGCGGAGCACCGGAGACCACGACGCAATGCCCGCGCGAATATTTGTGCGCCTCGCGCGCCACGTGCGGCAGGGACCAGAGCTGCGGGCCGTTTTCGTGTGCTTTGCTGCCGATCTCCGGCAGCACGGTCGCCGGAATGCCGATATCGGCGACCACGATCTCGCCACAGAGGTCGCGCCCCGGCGCCAGCAGGTGGCCGGGTTTCTTGCGGAAGAAGGTGACAGTGAGGTCGGCCCTGATGGCCGTTCCGCGCACCTGCCCGGTGGCACCGTCGACGCCCGATGGAATGTCGATCGCGACGACTGGAGCACCGCTCGAATTGACCTTGTCGATCAGCGCAGCCATCGCGCCACCGACATCACGGTCGAGCCCGGCGCCGAGCAGTGCATCGACAACGAGACCCGGACGGTTGATCGGAGCGTTGACGGCCGTGCCCCAACGATCGGCATTCACTGCCGCATCGCCCCTGAGCTTGCCGCGCTCGGCAGACAAATAGACTTGCGCATCCCAACCGGCCTCCCGCAGCTGCCGGGCGACCACGAAGCCATCGCCACCATTGTTGCCGGGGCCGCACAGGACCAGCACCGGCCGCTTGCCGTAGCGGCGGAGGATTTCGGTCGTCACGGCCCGTCCGGCGTATTCCATGAGCTCCAGCGACGGCGTGCCGGAGGCTTCCGTCAGCCGGTCGGCCCGGGACATTTGCGAGGGGGTAAGCAGTTCGTGGGTCATGCCATTCCCTATAACGCATCGGCAACAAAAAGGCCGCCCGGAGGCGGCCTTCGTCCGGTCGAAACGGCGCAGCGATCAGTGATCGTGCCCGTCATGGTCGTCGTGGTCGTGATGATGCTCGGACGGCACGTCGTCGCCCTCGTCCTGGATGATCTTGGCCAGATCGTCGCGGCTCATCGGCTTGTCGGTCTGCGTCGCCTGCTCGGCGATGAAGTCGACCACCTTGTTCTCGAACACCGGCGCGCGCAGGCCGGCCCGCGCCGGGGGGTTGTTGCGGTAGTAGTCGTAGACCTGCTGTTCCTGGCCAGGGAAACGGCGCACCTCGGCAATCAGCGCCTGCTGATGCTCGTCCTCGGTCACCTGGATATTGTTCTTGTTGCCGACCTCGGCGACCACCAGCCCGAGCCGGACGCGTCGTTCGGCGATCTTGCGATACTGCGCGCGGGCCTCCTCTTCGGTGGTGCCTTCGTCCTCGAACGAACGGCCGTGGTCCTTCACCTCATGCTCGACCCGCTGCCAGATGCTGTCGAATTCGGCATCGACCAGCTGCTCGGGCACCGGGAACTTGTGGGTCTCGTCGAGCGCATCGAGGATCTGCCGCTTGATCGCCTGGCGGCTCATCGAAGCCAGCGCCGCGGTCATCTGTTCGCGCACCGCAGTGCGCAAGGCGTCGATATTTTCGAGCCCGAGGCGCTTGGCGAAATCGTCGTCGAGCTCACCCGCCTGGGGCGCATCGATATGCAGGACCGTGACGTCGAAGGTCGCCTTCTTGCCGCGCAGCTCTTCGCGGTTGTAGTCGGCCGGGAAGGTCACGTCGAGCGAGCGCGTCTCGCCCTTCTTCATGCCGACGAGCTGCTCCTCGAAGCCCGGGATGAAGTCGCCGGAGCCCACGATCAGGTGCGCGTGGTCCGACGAGCCCCCCTCGAACGGCTTGCCGTCGATCTTGCCGACGAAGGACAGGCCGAGATTGTCGCCCTGCTCTACCGTGCCGTCATCCGGCTTGGCATCATAGCCACGGTTCTGGCGGAACACCCGCTGCATTTCCTTGTCGACGTCTTCGGCGGTCACCTCGACGACGGGCCGATCGAGCTTGAGCGCCTTGAAGTCCATGAGCTCGACCGCCGGCAACACTTCGTAGCTGACGTCGAAGTTGAGGTCGGATTCACCCTCGAGCACCTTGTTGATGGTCGCCTGGTCGTCCGGCAGGTCGACCTTGGGCTGGCTCGCGGCGCGCTCGGAGCGCTCGGTCAGCGCATTGCCGACGGTAGTGTTGATCGCGTCCTGCATGACCTCGGCCATCGCCGACTTGCCATACATCTTGCGCAGGTGGCTCTCCGGCACCTTGCCAGGACGGAAGCCCTTGATATTGGCCTGCCCCTTGAGCTCGCTGAGCCGGGCATCGAGGCGCGTGGTGAGGTCGCTCTTGGGAATGACCAGGCTCAGCTTGCGCTTCAGGCCTTCATTGAGGGTTTCGGTGACCTGCATTCGAGACAAATCCGTTGTTCATAACGTGACCGGGCGGGGATGCACGGCGAGACTGGTGCGGGTGACAGGACTTGAACCTGCACGCCTTTTGGGCGACGGAACCTAAATCCGTTGCGTCTACCAGTTTCGCCACACCCGCAAACCGCCCTACGGCCGGGCTGCGAGCATCTATATGAAGAGTTGGGGCCAGTCAAAGAAGAAGTCGGCGGAATCTGCCGCGCCGGCCGCCGGTTGGGACGCGCCTCAAGACCAGCTGTTCGCGGTCCTGCTGGCTCTGGCCCTACTGCTGCGGTTGTGGTTGGCGGTTCGCGGTCACGCCATTCGCCACCCCGACGAAGTCTTCCAGGGGCTCGAGCAGGCCCACCGCATGGTCTTCGGCTACGGCGTGCCGACCATTGAAATGGCGCGCCACCTGCGCTGGCCCGGACTGGCCGCGATGCTGGCGGTGCCTCAATATTTCGCGGCGCTGTTGCAGCTGGGGCCGCAGTTCTACATTCCCCTGACGCGGGCCGGTGCGGCAGTGCTGTCGCTCCTGCCGGTGCCGCTGCTCTATCTCGCGCTGCGACCACGCTTCGGCGTGACGATCGCCGCCCTGGCTTGCCTGCTGCCGATGTTCTGGGTCGAGCTGGTCGATTTCGCCACCAGCCCGCTGGCCGACGCACTCGCCGCACCGCTGCTCTGCGCCGCCGCCCTGCTGCCGTTCACAACTGCAAGGCGGGGTTGGCGATGGGCGTTGAGTTTTTGCGGCCTGCTGGCGCTGGCCTGTGCGCTGCGCCTGCAACTGGCGGTGCCGGCGGCGGTGATCGCAGTTCCCGTCCTGTGGCAGGCGAACGGGTCGGAGCGTGTCCGGATCATCGTCGCAGCCCTGCTGATGCTCGTTGCCCTCGTCGCCATCGATCTGGTCGCGGGGATCGCACCTTTCGCGGACGTCGCCGCAAACGTCACGGCCAATATGATCGAGGGCCTCGCGGCCGATTTCGGCACCGAGCCGTGGTTTTACTACCCACTGGCCATCGCTGTGCATTGGGGACCGGCGCTGCCGGTCGGGATCGCACTGCTCTTGATCGGCTTCCGCCGGAGCTGGCGCCTGAGCCTTCCGGCGCTGTCGCTGCTCGTCGCGCTCTCGCTCATCGATCACAAGGAATACCGCTTCTATTTCCCGGCGACGGAGCTGCTGGTCGCCGCCATGGGGTGGGGCCTTGCCGTCATGGCCACGGCGGTTCGCCGCCGCGCTGCGGGCGGCTGGGCCGTGGCCGCCGTCCTCCTCCCATCGTTGCTGGCGTTTCTCCTGAACGGATCGGCTTCCATCGAGGCACTGAGCCAGCAGGAAGACAACATCGCGCAAGCCGAGCTTGCAGCTGCCGGCCAGACCGATCTCTGTGGCCTGGCCATCACCGCAGGCGGCAACATCTACGAGACTGCCGGCTACACCTATCTGCATCGCAATGTGCCGCTGGCCTGGACGCGGAACGCCGATCTCCCCTCGCGATCAGGCAGCTACAACATGGCCATTGCCCCCAAGGATGCAGCCATCGCTGCTCCGTACCAGCGTGACGTCTGCTTCACGGCCAACGGCAGCCCCGGAGTTTGCCTCTATCGTCGACCCGGAAACTGTAGGGCGGAGTGAACCGCCCAATCCTTTTGCAGTCAGACTCAAACCTGCCCATTGGCTTGCTTATATCTTAGGCAATATGGGCATTATTTGTGCGCTGGCGGCGAAAACTACCTCGCCATCCCCCTCAAGATGCGCAACCAAATACCTGCGTTCCTTGGAGATTCATGCGTCTGGGAGACGCTGGCATGAGCCGTGCATACTGCTGGGCAATACCCGCAAGGGCTGAGTGGAGGCCTGTATGAAGAAAATCGAGGCGATCGTTAAGCCGTTCAAGCTCGACGAAGTCAAAGAAGCCCTGCAGGAGGTTGGCCTGCAAGGCATCACCGTCACCGAGGCGAAGGGCTTCGGTCGGCAAAAGGGCCATACCGAACTCTACCGCGGCGCCGAATACGTGGTCGACTTCCTGCCGAAGGTGAAGATCGAGGTCGTCTGCCCGGACGAGTTCGCCGAAAAGGCGATCGACGCGATCCGCACCGCCGCGCAGACGGGCCGCATCGGCGACGGCAAGATCTTCGTCTATTCGATCGAGCAGGCGATCCGCATCCGCACCGGCGAATTCGGCGACGACGCGCTCTAAGCCGCCGCCATCACTGCAACAATCAGGATTCTCAACGGGGAAAACCATGACGACTGGAAACGACATTCTCAAGAAGATCAAGGACGAAGGGATCAAGTACGTCGATCTGCGCTTCACCGATCCGCGTGGCAAGCTGCAGCACGTCACCTTCGATCAGACCATGATCGACGAGGATATCTTCGAAGAAGGCACAATGTTCGACGGCTCGTCGATCGCCGGCTGGAAAGCCATCAACGAGTCCGACATGGTGCTCATGCCCGACCCGAACTCGGCCTATATCGATCCCTTCTTCGGCGCTTCGACGCTCGCCATCAATTGCGATATTCTCGAGCCGCTCACCTACCAGCCCTACAACCGCGATCCGCGCACCACGGCCAAGAAGGCCGAAGGTTACGTGAAATCGTCGGGCTTGGGCGACAGCGTCTATTTCGGCCCCGAGCCTGAGTTCTTCATCTTCGATGACGTCCGCTTCTCGAACACCACCTACAAGGTCGGCTTCGAGGTGGACTCCTCGGAGCTGCCGTCCAACAACGACACCGAATACGACCAGGGCAACACCGGCCACCACATCGGCCTCAAGAAGGGCTACTTCCCCGTCCCACCTCTCGACAGCGCACAGGACATGCGCGGCGAGATGCTGGCCGCGATGGGCGCCATGGGCGTGCCGATCGAAAAGCACCACCATGAAGTGGCCTCGGCTCAGCACGAGCTCGGCATGAAATTCTCGCCGATCATCGCCGCCGCCGACAACGTGCAGATCTACAAGTACGTGATCCACCAGGTCGCGCACGCCTACGGCAAGACCGTGACGTTCATGCCCAAGCCCGTCTACGGCGACAACGGCTCTGGCATGCACTGCCACCAGTCGATCTGGAAGGATGGCAAGCCGCTGTTCGCCGGCGACCAGTATGCCGGGCTGTCGATGGAGGCGCTGTACTACATCGGCGGCATCATCAAGCATGCCAAGGCGATCAACGCCTTCACCAATCCGACCACCAACAGCTACAAGCGCCTGGTGCCGGGCTTCGAAGCACCGGTGCTGCTCGCCTATTCGGCCCGCAACCGGTCGGCCTCGTGCCGCATCCCCTTTGGCCAGTCTCCCAAGGCCAAGCGCGTCGAGGTCCGCTTCCCTGATCCGCTCGCCAATCCGTATCTCGGCTTCGCCGCGATGCTGATGGCCGGCGTCGACGGTATCAAGAACAAGATCCATCCGGGCGATCCGATGGACAAGGACCTCTACGAGCTGCCGCCGGAAGAGCTCAAGCAGATCCCGACCGTGTGCGGTTCGCTGCGTGAAGCCCTCGACAGCCTCGACAAGGACCGCGAGTTCCTCAAGGCCGGCGGTGTCTTCGACGACGACCAGATCGACAGCTACATCGACCTCAAGATGACCGAGGTCATCAAGTTCGAGCACACCCCACATCCGGTCGAGTACGAGATGTACTATTCGGCCTGACCGAGCGCTTCGTGTTACCACATGGATGGGCCCTGCGGGGCCCTTCCTTTTTTCTACCGTTAGCCGACGGCGAGTGACCAGCTCGGCAGTTCGTCCAGATTGGCTGCATCGAGCCGGGGCGGTGCAACGCGTTCAATCATTGCCCGCTGCCATTCCTGGGGGGCCCGAAGCATTTCTTCGACGGTCTCGATCTCGGACGCTTCGATGAACTGCACGGCAAAGCCGACTTCGAGCGTGCGCACCACGCGGCCCAGCGCACGTCCGACCGCCAGCGGTTCGCCGAGAGACGGCTCATAGTCCGCCGACACAGCCGCGCCGGACGACGATATGTCGATGACAAGACAAGGCAAGACCGCTCCGCTGTGGAGCACCACGGCCGATCTCGGCTCGCGCGGCATGAAGCGGCGATGCCGGCGCTTGTCGGTCACGCCAGCAAAGGTCCGACGCTTGTACCAGTCGATCTTGCGCGCTAGGCGTTCGCCATCCTCCGCACCACCAACAATTTCCATGCTGAAGCCGCCGTCGATCAGCCGAGCGACGCTGCCGCGCAGCGTGCCGAATGGCTCGAAATTGACCGTAATCGCCTCGCCCTCCTGTCCGGGAACAGGCGCAGAGGCGACCAACTGCTGCGTAGAAATGCTCTGCAGCCGGCAGGCGAATACCTGCGGTCCAGGCAACCGCATGCGGCTGGCCAAAGCGTAGCGGCCCATGACCGGCCCGATGAACCGGACGTCGTTAACCCGTGGCACCGGTGCTGAAGCCCCCTTCGTTGCCCCCAGTTCTGGTCGTGACGCTCGACCGCCTCCGTAGCTATCCCAACTCCCTCAACGCGCAGTTGATTTTTGCAAATGAATTCTGCCTTTCATGTGCGCAGAGACGGCGGGAATGAGAAGAACGACGATTCACCCGCGGCGGGGCGAAGTCGGCGCCGCGGCGCCGTAAACAGCCAAAAGGTATCAGCTCAGGCGAGCAGGAACAGCACACTCATGACGCCGAGCAGTGCGAAACGAGGAACGCGCAGATGGGCAAGCCGGTACGCAAAACTGGAAAATCCGGCCTGCAGCCACCCAAGATGCGAATACTCGTTGACGACAGCCGACAAAGGCTCGGTACGCGAAGCCAGGCTGGCGCGCATACGGCTACTCCAGACACAAAAACCGTATGACGCCGTTCTAACAGGGCAAGGTTACGGAAGTGTTTGGAAGACCCGAAACATTGGTTAATCGAGTGCGCCGATTTGGAGCACATGAATCGCTAAGTAGCTGAATAAAAAAGCAATCCCGGCTCTTTTGGAGCCGGGATTGTCCGCAGAAAACCGTCGCTGAATCAGAAGTTCAGGGTAATCCCGAAATTGGTGATCGGCCCATTCCAGTTGTTGCCGTGGAAGCTGACCGGACGCTGGGTGATGTGGCCCGAGCAGCGGTCAACCAGCAGCTGATACCACTGGTGGTGCCAGCTCGCGACGGCGATCACGCGGGTGTCGCGCGTCTTGACGATCCGCACGTGGTCCCAGCCCGACTGCTGCAGCTGCCAGTAGATCTGGCGATCGGACAGACACATCATATGCGGGTGGTCGCCGTAGTTGAAAAACACGCCGGGGCCGCCGTAGCCGTTGCCGAAATGCAGGCTGAAACCGAAATTCGGCGGTGGCGGCGCCGCGTTGGCGGGCATGGCCGCGAGGGCGCCGATGCTCAGAGCAGCGGCGACGGCGCCGGCCTTGATGATGGAAAAGAGGTTCATGGGAGTCTCCGTGTGGGGGATAGTTCGCGGCGCAACGTAGAACGCAGAGATTGAGGCTAATCGAGTCCCGTTGAACAAAGCTCGACATCGCCGTTCATCCGGCGTTCAGACTCCAGGCGCCGGGCTTACCTGGCAACGCGCCCTCAACTCGGGGCACCCCCTCATAACGCCTCCCGTCGTCGCCGGAAACGGTATTCAGCTCCGCTTCCGCGGCGGATCAGGCTTTGTGGCGTGAACAGAGCAGCAACGACCGTGGCCCCGCTGTGATAAAAGACCCGACGATTCGTGACTGGACTGACTGACGATGCCCAAGGACGACCTGTTCGGCGAGACCCCGGGACCCGGCCCCAAGCGCAAGGCCGAGGAGCGCGCGACGAGCCATAGCTCGTCCTATTCGGCGGCCGATATCGAGGTGCTCGAGGGGCTGGAGCCGGTTCGGCGCCGCCCGGGAATGTATATCGGCGGCACCGACAGCAACGCGCTGCATCACCTGTTCGCCGAAGTCATCGACAACTCGATGGACGAAGCGATTGCCGGACATGCGAGCCGCATCGAGGTCCACCTCGGTGCCGACGGCTACGTTACCGTGGACGATAACGGCCGTGGCATTCCGGTCGAGAACCATCCGAAATTCCCCAAACAGTCGACGCTCGAGATCGTCATGACGACGCTGCACGCGGGCGGCAAGTTCGACTCCAAGGCCTACGAGACCTCGGGCGGCCTGCATGGCGTCGGCGTGTCGGTGGTGAACGCACTGAGCGATGACCTCGTGACCGAAGTCGCGCGCAACGGTGTGCTGTTTCGCCAGACCTATTCGCGCGGCAAGCCGACCAGCAAGGTCGTTGAAGTCGGCAAGGTCCAGAACCGACGCGGTACGCGGCAACGGTTCCATCCGGACCCCGAGATCTTCGGCAACGACGCGCATTTCTCGGCGTCGCGCCTGTTCAAGATGACGCGGGCCAAGGCCTATCTCTTTGGCGGCGTCGAAATCCGCTGGTCGTGCGACCCGCAGCTGGCCACGGATGACGTGCCGGAAAAGGCCAGCTTTCACTTCCCCGGCGGCCTGCGCGACTTCCTCGCCGCCCGTATCGAGGGCGAGCAGCGGATCGTCGACGACATCTTCTCGGGCCAGACCGGCAAGCCGGGCAGCCACGGCGCCGTCGAATGGGCGATCAGCTGGAACCTCGCCGACGGCTTTCTCAACTCCTACTGCAACACGATTCCAACCGCCGAGGGCGGCACGCACGAACAAGGGTTGCGCACTGCCCTGCTCCGCGGCCTGCGCTCCTATGCCGAGCTCAAGGGCGAAAAGCGCGGCGCCAACCTCACCGCGGACGACGTGCTGGTGCAATGCTCGGCAATGCTTTCGGTCTTCGTGCGCGAGCCCGAATTCGTCGGCCAGACCAAGGACCGGCTGAGCTCGCCGGAAGCCACCCGCATCGTCGACACCGCGCTCCGCGATGCCTTCGACCATTGGCTCGCCGCCTCGCCGCAGCAGGCCAACAAGCTCCTCGACTGGTCGATCGAGCGCGCCGAGGAGCGGCTCCGGCGCAAGAAAGAGAAGGAGATCGACCGGCAGTCCGCAACGCGCAAGCTTCGCCTCCCTGGCAAGCTCGCCGACTGCACGCAGTCGGCTGCCCAGGGCGCCGAGATCTTCATCGTCGAGGGCGACAGCGCCGGCGGCAGCGCCAAGCAGGCGCGCGATCGCGCCAGCCAGGCGGTGCTGCCGTTGCGGGGTAAGGTGCTCAACGTCGCCGGTGCGACGCGGGAAAAGCTGGCGCAGAACCAGCAGATCGCCGACCTCACCCAGGCGCTCGGGTGCGGCACGCGCGACCGCTACCGCGAGGACGACCTGCGCTACGACAAGATCATCCTGATGACCGACGCCGACGTCGACGGCGCCCACATCGCCTCGCTGCTGATGACGTTCTTCTTCCAGGAGATGCCAAAGCTGATCGACGACGGCCACCTCTATCTGGCGATGCCGCCCCTATACCGGATCAGCTCCGGACCCAAGGTCGCCTACGCCATGACTGACGCCCACCGCGACGGGCTGCTCGAAACCGAGTTCAAGGGCAAGAAGCCTGAGATCACCCGTTTCAAGGGCCTTGGCGAAATGCCCTACGCCCACCTGCGCGAGACGACGATGGACAAGCGCACCCGACAGTTGCTGCAGGTACGGGTCCTGCAAGACCGCGACGAGACCCGCTCGTCCGTCGACCGGCTGATGGGCTCAAAGCCCGAAGCCCGGTTCGAGTTCATCCAGACCAACGCCGAGTTCGTGACCGATCTGGACGTATAGGCTCCGGGTTCCAAGTCCACGATCGGCCCCGAACGCAGGTCTGTGATCGGGACGCTCTCGACATCCGACCGGCACGTTCCCATATTAAGCAAAGCCTAGGGAATCCCGTTGACTCGCGGGTTATTCCCTTTATGTTCCCGGCGCGTCGGGAACCACTCGGCCGCTCGGTCTCACCAGGGACCTCAACGCCGGCTCCTCCCAACCCAGAGTGGACGTTCACATTGCCAGAAGACTTTTCCGGGCTCGGGCTCAGCGCCAAAGTGACCGACGCGGTCGCGGCCGCGGGTTACACCAAGCCCACTGAAATTCAGGCGCAGGCCATTCCGCATGTCCTCGAAAAGAAGGACATCATCGGCATTGCGCAGACCGGAACCGGCAAGACGGCCTCGTTCGTCCTGCCGATGCTCACGCTGCTCGAGAGCGGCCGGGCCCGAGCCCGCATGCCGCGCACGCTGATCCTCGAGCCGACGCGCGAGCTCGCCGCGCAGGTCGCCGAGAACTTCGAGAAATACGGCAAGAACCATCGCCTCACTATGGCGCTGCTGATCGGCGGCGTCAGCTTCGAGGACCAGAACAAGGTGCTCGACCGCGGCGCCGACGTGCTGATTGCCACGCCCGGTCGCATGCTCGACCAGTTCGAACGCGGCCGCATCCTGTTGACCGGCGTCGATATCCTCGTGATCGACGAGGCCGACCGCATGCTCGATATGGGCTTCATTCCCGACATCGAGCGCATCTGCGGCCTGCTGCCCGCCCGCCGGCAAACACTGTTCTTCTCGGCCACGATGCCGCCCGAAATCCAGAAGCTGACCAATCGCTTCCTGCGTGATCCGATCAAGATCGAGGTAGCCCGGCAGAATTCC
>JBQCIY010000124.1:0-6052 GCA_051953275.1 Devosia sp.
ACATGAGCAGGGCATGACCACCGTGCACGTCGTCGCGCCGGAAGACTTCACCCATTCACAGGTCGAGAGCTGGGAGCTCGAACGCAGCGACGCGCCCCACATCCACCACGTGACGGATGATCTCGCCGGGTTCCTCGCGAAGGTGATTTGAACTCTCAGTCGGCGCACCTCCCCCCTTGCGGGGGAGGAAGCGAGATAGGACTCAGCGTCTGCTATGTCCGTCATCGGGCCGGAGGGGGGAGGCAGTCGGCACCTAGCGTGCCTCGCCCCCTCCCTAGCTCCGCTACGAGCCTTCCCTCCCCGCGTGGGGGAGGGTGACCGACTGCAGCAGCTAGCGCAGCGTCACTTCAGGCAAGTTGTACTGCTGGCGCACCACGGCCCAGCCATCCTCGGCGCTGTCGACGACGGTAAACAGCGAGGGGTCGTCGGGCGAGATCGTGCCGGCTTCGGCCAGCGCCTCGAAGTTGATCACCCGGTTCCAGAACTCCATTCCGAACAGCAGCAGCGGGATGCGGTCCATGCGGCCGGTCTGGATCAGCGTCAGCGTCTCGAAGAACTCGTCGAGGGTGCCGAAGCCGCCGGGGAAAATCGCGACGGCGCGGGCGCGCAGCAGGAAGTGGATCTTGCGCGTCGCAAAATAGTGGAAATTGAAGCAGAGCTCGGGCGTGATGTAGACGTTGGGCGCCTGCTCGTGCGGCAGCACGATGTTGAAGCCGATCGAGGGCGCCCCGACGTCGGCCGCGCCGCGGTTGCCGGCTTCCATCACGCCGGGGCCGCCGCCGGTCACCACGACATAGTCCTTGTAGTCGAGCGCCTCGGAGGTCAGCGAGGCATACTGGGCGAAGCGGCGCGCTTCCTCGTAGTATTTGCTGGCAAGCTCGAGGTTCTTCTTCTGCGTGTCGTTGCGGGCAGCCCAGGCCGCCTTGCCCGGCTCGGGAATACGGGCGCCGCCGAACAGCACCACGGTCGAGTTGATCCCCCGCTCGGTCAATCGCAGCTCAGGCTTCAGGTATTCGAGCTGGAAGCGCACGCCGCGGGTGTCGTCGGAGGTGATGAACTCCTCGTCGGTATAGGCCAGCCGGTACGCCGCCGAGGCGGTCTGCGGCGTCTGCGGCGCGCGCTTGACGGCAGCGATGTCCTGCTTGGAGGTTCTGAGCGGGGTATGGGCGGCGCGGCGGCGGGAGGCCATGGACAACTCCGACAAAGGCAGGACCAGCCTAATGCGTCGGCGTTAAGGATGGATGCAAGTCACGAAGCCGGCACGGCGGCTGCCACCGATTGCCCGACTGCCAATTGCCACCCCGATTGCCGATTGCCGCTTGCCCGACTAGAAGAGCGCGACACTCATCCGGGACACCACCATGGCCGACGCCACGCTCGAAACGACCATCAACGACGCCTGGGAGGACCGGGCTTCGGTCAACTTGCAGACGAAGGGCGCCGTCCGGGAGGCCGTCGACACCGTGCTGGGGCAGCTCGATGCGGGCCAGGTGCGGGTCGCCGAGCGCGCGTCGCAAGGGAACTGGACCGTCAACCAGTGGCTCAAGAAGGCGGTGCTGCTGAGCTTCCGGCTCAACGACAACGTGCTCCTCAACGGCCCCGGCGGGTCCAACTGGTGGGACAAGGTGCCGCTCAAGTTCAAGGGCTGGGGCGAAAACCGCTTCCGCGAGGCCGGCTTCCGCGCCGTGCCGGGTGCCTATGTCCGGCATTCGGCGCACATCGCGCGCAACGTCATTCTGATGCCCAGCTTCGTCAATGTCGGCGCCCATGTCGACGAAGGCACCATGGTCGACACCTGGGTCACGGTCGGGAGCTGCGCGCAGATCGGCAAGAACGTCCACCTCTCGGGCGGTGTCGGCATCGGCGGCGTGCTCGAGCCGATGCAGGCCAACCCCACCATCATCGAGGACAATTGCTTCATCGGCGCTCGCTCCGAGATCGTCGAGGGCGTCATCGTCGGCGAGGGCTCGGTGGTGTCGATGGGCGTGTTCATCGGGGCCTCGACCAAGATCGTCGACCGCGCGACCGGCGAGGTCTTCATGGGCAAGGTGCCGCCGTATTCGGTCGTGGTTTCGGGCAACCTGCCCGGCAGGCCGCTCCCCAACGGCCAACCCGGGCCGTCGCTGTACTGCGCCGTGATCGTCAAGCGCGTCGACGCCCAGACCCGCAGCAAGACCTCGATCAACGACCTCCTTCGGGATTAGCTGTCCGAACTCCACTCCAGTCGTCGCCAGGAGCCGATGGTTCCCGGCCGGTAAACGCCCGCCCCAAAATCGCCGTCAGATTGCGGCGACTTCCTTCAGCCGCCGCTGGCAGGATGCCGCCCTGATCGTGACGACCCTGGGGGCACCTGTCATGTTCGGTTACCTCGACTTCCTCTTCCTGTCGTTCCGCGGCCGGATCGGCCGGGCGGCGCTGTGGCTCGGCTGCATCGTCATCGGCCTCGCGCAGATCGGTGCAATGGCGTTCCTGCTGCACCTTGCCGGCGGCAGCTTCGCCGACGTCGACGCCCTCGACCACAACACGGCCGCCATCACCCATGAAATGCTGATGCGCGTCGTCCTGCCGCTGCTGATCGTCTCCGCGCTGTTCCTCTATCCGACCTACGCGATCTACACCAAGCGCTGGCACGACCGGAACAAGTCCGGCTGGTGGTCGCTAATCGGCTTCGTGCCGCTCATCGGCGGGTTCTGGATGCTGATCGAGCTGGGTTTCCTCGGCGGCGACGAGGGCGACAACGATTACGGCAGCCGCTGAGGCCCGCGATCCGGGGGTTTTCCGGCACCCGCGTCCAGTCTGGAGCGGCGCTCGCGACTCTTTCGGGAAAAACGCGACTCTACTAGACTCGCGCGGGGCGACAGGCACGCGAGGGGCGTGCCGGCTCAGTGTCAGAGGGCACGTATGAACAACATTATGGGAGCTTTCACGGGGTTCGAGGGTCGCCTCAACCGCCAGCGCTGGTGGATCGGCGTCATCATTCTCGCGATCATCGGCATTATCATTTCCTGGATTCTCGGTGCCATTTTCGGCACCGGACTGATCATGAACCCCGCCGATGCCACCGACCCGGCGGCGTTGCAGGGCTATATCCAGAAGGCCGGCTGGATCGGACTGATCGTTGCGATCATCTTCGCCTATCCCTACCTTGCCATCGCCATCAAGCGCCGGCACGACCGCAACAACAACGGCTATGACGTCATCGGCTTCCTGATCCTCGAGCTGCTGATCAACCTGCTCAACGCCCTCGGCCTGGCGCTGGGCATGCTGAGCGGCCTCCTCGGGATCATCCTTCTCGTCTATGCGATCTACCTCCTCGTCGTGCTCGGCTTCCTCAAGGGCACGGCCGGACCGAACAACTACGGGCCGGACCCGCTGCAGGGCTGACGCGCGCCGTTCACTCCGCTAAGAACGGGGTCATGGCCAACTCCATCGACCCCGTTCTCCTGCTTCAAGACCTGATCCGCTGTGCCTCGGTGACCCCCACCGAGGCCGGCGTTTTCGACGTGCTCGAACGCGTGCTCACGCCGCTCGGCTTCGCCGTTACCCGCCTCCGCTTCGAGGGGCGCGACTCCTACCCCGTCGACAACCTGTTCGCGACACGCGGCACATCCGGGCCGCACCTGCTGTTCAACGGCCACACCGATGTCGTGCCGCCGGGCGAGCGTTCGCTGTGGACGCACGAGCCGTTCGGCGCCGACATCGCCGGCGGCCTGCTGTACGGCCGCGGCGCGGTCGACATGAAATCCGGCATCGCAGCCTTCGTCGCCGCCCTCGCCGAGGCGCCCGCCATCGGCCGCGTCTCGCTCGCCATCACCAACGATGAGGAGGCCGACGGTGTCAACGGCACCGCCCGCATCCTGGAGTGGGCCAGGGATCAGGGCCACGTCTTCGATTTCGCCATCGTCGGCGAGCCGAGCGCCACGGCGCGCGTCGGCGACAGCATCAAGATCGGCCGGCGCGGCTCGCTCAACGGCCGCATCACCGTCACGGGCGTCCAGGGCCACGTCGCCTATCCGCACAAGGCGCTGAATCCGCTGCCCATCGCCGCCGAGCTCGTGAGCAAGCTCTCGGGCACGCTCGACGACGGCTCCGAGCACTTCCCCGCCTCCAATCTCGAATTCACCTCGATCGATGTCGGCAATGCCGTGACGAACGTCATTCCAGCGGCGGTCGCTCTACGCTTCAATGTCCGCTACAACGACAGGTGGACGCCCGAGAGCCTCGAGGAGTCGATCCGCGAGGCCATCGACGGCCTCGACGACGAGGGCACGACCATCGTGTTCGACGTCATGGGCACGCCGTCGCGCTCGTTCCTGTCACCGCTCGGTGGCGGGGTGGAAACGCTGCTCGCCGCAATCGAGGCGCAGACGGGCAGGCGCCCAGAGCTTTCGACGGCCGGCGGCACCTCCGACGCCCGCTTCATCGCGCGATACTGCCCGGTGGTCGAATGCGGGCTCCCCGGCCCCACCATGCACAAGGCCGACGAAAACGTGGTGCTGGCCGATCTGGCGGAGCTCACCGCGCTCTACGCCGCCTTCCTCCGGCGCTATCTGGGCTCCGCCAACACGACGTGATCGCCCTGATTCTGGCGGCAAAAGCGCCGGTTTACGCCTCGAAAACGATCCGATAGCGGCCGGCGGCGAGGCGCCGCTCATAGTCCTTGTGGTCGGCACAAACGCCCTCTACATGCTGCTTTCCTCGTTCCTTACGCCTGACGGGTCATCTTGGCGCAGCAAGCGACATTTCTCGAAGAGCTGATGGCAGCCGGCCGTGGCGTGTTCGCGCTGCTCGTGGGCGATCGCCGGGCCGGCACCTTTTTCGACTTTTCGCAGCGGGGGCTCGCCGGCAGCTTCATTGCGTTCCTGGCGGTCACGGCGCTCAATGCCATCCTGCCCACGATCCTGGGCAGCAAGGAGCCCGGCGGCATCACCCGCTCGATCGTGATGATCGCGATCCTGTTCGCGCTGCAGGTCGCATTCTCGGCGATCGTGCTGCGCCAGCTCAAGCGGATGGATGGGCTCGTGCCCTACCTCGTCGCAGACAACTGGGCGACGTTCTTCCTGACTCTGGTTTCCGGGGCGCTTGCCGCTGCCGGCATCGAGGGCGACCCGGTGCTGATCGTACTGGCCATCGTCGTCATCGTCATCGAGGTCAATATAGCGCGGCTGATCGTGACGCTGACGCCGCTGCAGATCGCGATGTTCCTGATCGCCCAGCTCGTCGGCGTGTCGATCGGTCTCGCCATCATCGGCTTCACGTTCCCGCTGCCGCCGGACGCGGCGGCGAATGCGAGCTCGCTGCTGGGCGGCTAGGCGCCTAGTAGTCGACCCTGACCAGGTACAATCCTTCGGGCGGCGCCAGCGGGCCGCAGCGGGCGCGGTCGCGCGCATCGAGCGCGGCGCGAAAGTCGCGCGCCGTCCATTTGCCCTCGCCCACGAGCTTGAGCGACCCCACCATCGAACGCACCTGCGAGTGGAGGAAGCTGCGGGCCGAGGCGCGCACCACGATGGTCTCGCTTTCGCGGCTCACGTCGAGCCGGTCGAGCGTCTTTTCCGGCGATTTCGCCTGGCACTCGGCAGCGCGGAAGGTCGTGAAGTCGTGCCTGCCGAGGATCAGTTGCGCTGCGGCGTGCATTGCGTCGGCGTCGAGCGCCATAGGGCAGTGCCAGACGCGCCGGTCGTCGAGCGCCGGCCGGCCGCGGCGGTTGAGGATGCGGTATTCATAGTGCCGCGAGATTGCCGAAAAGCGCGCCTCGAACGTCTCGGGCACCGTGCCCGCCTCGACGATCGCCACCGGATGAGGCTTGGTGTGAAAATTCAGCGCCTCGCGGATGCGGAACGGATCCCATTCCTTGCCGAGGTCGAAGCTCACCACCTGGCCGAGCGCATGGACGCCGGCATCGGTGCGTCCCGCCGCCTGCACGGTCACCGTCTCTCCCGACATCCTCGCGATGGCCTCTTCCACCACCTGCTGCACGCTCAGCGCACCGGCCTGCCGTTGCCAGCCGACGAACGGCGTTCCATCGTATTCGATGACGAGGACGTAACGGGGC
>JBQCIY010000125.1:0-5785 GCA_051953275.1 Devosia sp.
GCCTCGGCTCCCGCTTTGGCCCACCACGGGACGACTCCCGTGATCCCCAACTCCCCTCGCAGACCGTTCGTCGCGACCTCGCAGCGCGAGGGGATGAGGGGAATATAAGGGGGCGCAAAGCACCGGGCATAAGTTTTTTGAAATGGGGCTGTGATGCCCGGAGAGCCTGGGGGTTGCGAAGATGAACGGATGTCGGTTGGTATGTCCGCGATGCCCGCAGTCGGCGTTCCTCTCCCGTTTACGGGGGAGGGGGACCACGCGTAGCGTGGTGGAGGGGGGTGCCCCACGCGCGGAGGGGTCTTGCGGTCGCCGGACGTCACGATATGAAGCGGTCCGAACTGCGTGGCTGGCCAAGGAAGGGATCGTGGTGATCGGGGTCTCGACCGATGAGGTCGAACGCTGGCCCGCGGTCGTTCTGACCAGGATCGCGCAAGCGGCACCCCCCTCCACCGCCTAACGGCGGTCCCCCTCCCCCGCAAGCGGGAGAGGAGTCCCGACTGCGGGCTTCGCCAGCACTTCCTCAGTACCGTCATGGCCGGTCCGCGGGGCAAGTCCGCGGATGACGGAGCGAGAGGGCAGTGCAAGCGGCACTCCCTCCACCGCCTGACGGCGCCTGCTCACCCCCGCTTCCGCGGGGGCAGGCTCTAAAATCGCTCCACTGGAGCGATTTTGCCTTCGGCACGGTCCGAAGCCCCGCGCGGGGGAGGGAAAGCTGGAACCGAAGCTGCCGACTGCGAGACTCGCGCGGCTCAGGCGAAGAGCAGATGGACGCGGCGGTTCTGGGCGCCTTTTTTCTCGATCTTGCCGAGCTTCAGCGGGCCGATTTCGGAGGTGTTGGCGACGTGCGTGCCGCCGCAGGGCTGGAGGTCGACCTCGCCGATGCGGATCAGGCGGACGCGACCCTGGCCGGTGGGCGGCTTCACCTTCATGGTCTTGATGAGGCCGGGGTTGGCGGCCATTTCGGCGTCGGTGATCCACTCCTGGGTGACGGCGTGACCGGCCAAAACCATGGCGTTGAGACGGGCCTCGAGCTCGGAGAGATTGTCGGGCACTTCCGGCATGTCGAAGTCGAGCCGCCCCTTGTCTTCGCCGATCGAGCCACCGGTGACGGGGAAGGGGAGGACGACCGAGAGCAGGTGCAGCGCGGTGTGCATGCGCATGAGGCGATAGCGACGATCCCAGTCGAGCTCGAGCCTGACCGCGTCGCCGGGTTGCGCCGCCGGGCTTTCCGGCGCCGGGAGGTGGACGATGCGCGACTTGTCGCCTTCGGGATGCACGACATTGGCGAGCGGGATCGTGTGGCCGTCGGCCGCCAGTAGCCGGCCGGTATCGTTGGGTTGGCCGCCGGAGGTTGCGTAGAAGATCGTGCGATCGAGGACAATGCCGCCGTCCGGTGTGATCTCGGTGACCACCGCGTCAAGTGTCTTGAGATAGCTCTCCGCGCGGAAGACGAACTCGGTCATGGGAGCCTCCATTCACAATTGTCGCGCTTCAAGGCCGTTGTCCACTTTTGCTGGAGGCACTCTAGAGAATTGGCGATAGCAGCCGCGCCGCCTGGGTCAGGAAGCGCATGACGGCGCCCTGCGAGCCGGGGACGACGCGATCGACCTGCAGGGCATCGTCGAAATCCTTGCGCAGCATCTTTTCGACGTCGCGGATCATGCGCTCGCCGGTGAACCACATGGTGATCTCGAAATTGATGCGGAACGAACGGTTGTCGAAATTCACCGTGCCGACACCGGCGATGGTGTCGTCGACCAGAATGACCTTCTGGTGCAGGAAGCCGCTGGGGTAGCGGTACATATCGATGCCGTGCCAGGCCATGCGATTGGCATAGGCGATGCTGGCGAGCCAGACGATCCGGTGGTCGGGTTTCTGCGGAATCAGGATGCGCACGTCGACGCCCCGCATCTTGGCGGCGAAGAGCGCGGTTTCCATCGACAGATCGGGCACGAAATAAGGGCTGACGATCCAAAGCCGCTTCTGGCTCTGGCCGATCACGTCGTCGAAGGCGATAGCGCAGCTTTCGAGCTCGTCGGCGGGGCCGGTGGGCATGATCAGCATCGACTGGTCGCCGGCCGGCTCGATGCTGGTCGGCTGGTCCGGGATTTCCTCGCCCGTCGCCCATTGCCAGTCTTCGCGGAAGCTGAGCTCGGCGGCAAGCACTGCGGGCCCCTTGAAGCGCACATGGGTGTCGCGCCAGTGCCCGAAGACTTTCGAGCGGCCCATATATTCGTCGCCGACATTGAGGCCGCCGATCCAGGCCTCCTTGCCGTCAGCGATGACGATCTTGCGATGGTTGCGGTATTGGATGCGGGTCGGGCCGAGGACGCGCAGGATGCGGTGGCGGTGGTTGAAGCCGTGGATCGAGATGCCCGCGGCGCGCAGCCGCTCCTTGTAGGCCTTGGGCAGGAAGAAGCTGCCCACGTCGTCGTAGAGCAGGTGGATGCGCACCCCGGCCCTGGCACGCTCGATCAGCCGGTCGGCGAATTCGCGGCCGAGCTCATCGTCATGGATGATGTAGAACTGGATCAGCAGTGTTTGTTGCGCGCGGCTGATGCCCTCGAAGATCGATTTGAACGTCGCCTCGCCGTCGATCAGAAGCTCGACCTCGTTGCCGGAGAGAAACGGGAGCTGCGAGACGTTGGCGAGGACCGGGAAGTCGTCGGTCGAGGGCTGGTCGAGAATCTTGCGGCGGGCGGCGCGCACCTTGCGCAGGACGCGGCCGGAATGGGTCTGCACCGCCGCATAGTCGTCGAAGGATTTCAGACCGAAGATGGCATAGACCAGCGTCATCGGGAACGGCAGGATCAGAAGCGCCATGATCCACGCGATGGAGCCCTGCGAGGTGCGCGAGCGGAAGATTTCGCTGACGGCGAAGCCGATCGCGAGGATGAAATTGGCAGCGTACAACCAATAGACGATCCCGTGGTCGGGGATCAGGGTGGCAAGCCAGGTGTATGCGATCAGCATCAGGCGGGGTCGGGTTCCACGACGGCGCGCCAATCTACTTGCTGATGCTCCTCAAGCCAATGCGGAACGGGCAAGCCCTTGGATCTGAGGAAAGCAGGGTTGAACAGCTTGCTCTGGTAGCGGTTGCCGTAGTCGCAGAGCACCGTGACGATGGTCTTGCCGGGGCCGAGCTCGCGGGCGAGACGGACGGCGCCGGCGATATTGATGGCCGACGAGCCTCCCAGGCAGAGGCCTTCGTGCTCGAGCAGATCGAACAGATAGGGCAGGGCTTCGCTGTCGGGGATCTGGAAGGCGTGATCGACCTCGACGCCCTCGAGATTTGCGGTGATGCGGCCCTGACCGATGCCCTCGGTGATCGAGTTGCCGGCGGACTTGAGCTCGCCATGCGCATAGTAGTTGTAGAGCGCGGCGCCTTCGGGGTCGGCAATGCCGATCTGCACGTCCTTGTTCATGGCCTTGAGGGCCATCGACACGCCGCCCAGCGTGCCGCCGGAGCCGACGGCGCAGATGAAGCCGTCGATCTTGCCCTGGGTCTGGGCCCATATTTCCGGGCCGGTGGTCTCGATGTGGGCGCGGCGATTGGCGGTGTTGTCGAACTGGTTGGCCCAGATGGCGCCGTTGGGCAGTTCCGCATCGAGTTTCGCGGCGAGGCGGCCGCTCAGCTTCACGTAGTTGTTGGGATTCTTGTAGGGCTTGGCGGGAACCTGGATCAGCTCGGCGCCGAACAGGGTCAGTGCGTCCTTCTTTTCCTGGCTCTGGGTCTCGGGGATGACGATCACCGACTTGAAGCCCATGGCGTTGGCGACGAGCGAGAGCCCGATGCCGGTGTTGCCGGCGGTCCCTTCGACGATGGTGCCGCCGGCGCGCAGCTGGCCTTTTTCGATCGCGTCGCGGACGATGAACAGCGCTGCCCGGTCCTTGATCGACTGGCCGGGGTTGAGGAACTCGGCCTTGCCCCAGATCTCGCAGCCGGTCAGTTCGGAGACGCGGTTGAGGCGGACCAGCGGCGTGTTGCCGATCAATGAAAGGACGTCGTCGTGCTTGCTCATGGCGGTGGTGTAGAAAGACCGCGGTTCAGGAACAAGCACTAAACCCGCCTGCGGCAAGGGATTTCCCCGTTCGGGGCCGGCTTAGAAACAGCGTTCGGCGCGGAGCGAAAGCGCGCGTATTGCTTCCTTGCCGCAGCACGGGCGAAAGCGTATTTCCCGCCGCATGAACCAGCCGACCAGCCTCAGTCACCTCAGGGCCCTCGAGTCCGAGAGCATCGAAATCTTCCGCGAGGTGGCCGCGAGCTTCGAGCGGCCGGTGATGATGTACTCGATCGGCAAGGACTCCTCGGTCCTCTTGCACCTGGCGCGCAAGGCGTTTTTTCCGAGCCGGGTGCCATTCCCGGTGCTGCATATCGACACCAAGTGGAAGTTCAGGGAGATGATCGCGTTCCGCGACCGGATGGCACGCGAGCACGACCTCGACCTGATCGTCCACACCAATCCGGACGGGCTCAAGGCCGGGATCAATCCGTTCGACCACGGCTCGGCGGTCCACACCGACATCATGAAGACGCAGGCGCTGCGGCAGGCGCTCAACGCCGGCAAGTATGACGCGGCCATCGGCGGGGCGCGGCGCGACGAAGAGAAATCGCGCGCCAAGGAGCGCATCTTCTCGCACCGCAACGCGCAGCATGCGTGGGACCCCAAGAACCAGCGGCCGGAGCTGTGGCGCATCTTCAACACGCGGCTGGCGCCGGGCGAGAGCATGCGGGTGTTCCCGATCTCGAACTGGACCGAGCTCGACGTGTGGACCTACATCTATGCCGAGAAGATCGAGATTCCGGAGCTCTACTTCGCGCGGAAGCGTCCGGTGGTGGAGCGGTCGGGCACGCTGATCATGGTCGACGACGAGCGCTTCCGGTTCGAGCCGGGCGAGACCGTGCACGAGGAGATGGTGCGGTTCCGCACGCTCGGCTGCTATCCGCTGAGCGGCGGGATACGGTCAACGGCGTCGGACTTGCCGTCGATCATCATGGAAATGCAGGCGTCGCGGACGTCGGAGCGGGAGGGGCGGCTGATCGACAGCGACCAGGCCGGATCGATGGAGAAGAAGAAGCAGGAGGGGTATTTCTGATGAACGCCGCCGCGCCCATCCGCTCCCCCGACACCGATCTCGACCTCTGGCTCGCCCAGCAGACCAGCAAGGGGCTGCTGCGGTTTTTGACCTGCGGCTCGGTCGACGACGGCAAGTCGACGCTGATCGGCCGGCTGCTCTACGACAGCCAACTCGTCCTCGACGACCAGCTGGCCTCGCTGCGCAAGGAGAGCCGGAACCGGCAGGTCGGCGAAGAGGGGATCGACTTCTCGCTGCTGGTCGACGGGCTCACTGCCGAGCGTGAGCAGGGCATCACGATCGACGTCGCCTACCGGTTCTTTTCGACCGACAAGCGCAAGTTCATCGTCGCCGATACGCCGGGCCACGAGCAGTACACGCGAAACATGGCGACCGGTGCCAGCAACGCCGAGCTCGCGGTGGTGCTGATCGATGCGCGCAAGGGCGTGCTGACGCAAACCAGGCGGCACAGCTTCATTTTGAGCCTGATCGGGGTGAAGCACGTGGTGCTGGCGGTCAACAAGATCGACCTCGTCGGCTACGACGCCGATGTGTTCAACGCCATCGAGGCGGAGTATCGCGCCTTCGCCAGGGACTTGGGGTTCGAGACGCTGGCGGCGATCCCGGTCTCGGCGCTCAAGGGCGACAACATCCTCAAGCCGTCCGCGGCGATGCCGTGGTATCGCGGGCCGCAGCTGGTGCCGTATCT
>JBQCIY010000126.1:0-2177 GCA_051953275.1 Devosia sp.
GGCTTGCCCTGCTTGTCCTCCTGCTCGCCGGGCCCTTCACCGACCAGCATGATCTGCGCCTCCGGGTTGCCGTCGGAAAAGCACAGCTGCGTCGCCCGGTGTTTCAGTGCACAGCCGTCATAGGCGTCCATCGCCGCCCGCAGCGCCTCGAGCGTCGGCGCCGCTTGCGCCAGAGCGCGGGTTTCGCTCGGATCGGCGACGAGCGGTGCGGCCGGCACGGGGGCGGGGGGCGGCTCCATCCCCGGCAGCGCCCGCTTCGGCGGCACCACTGCGGAGGTCGCGAACCGGTCCACCGGCTCGTCGCCCACGGCGACGTCGACTCCCGCGGCCCGATACCAGTCGAGCGCGGCCAGAGCCTCGGCGTCAGAAAGCGGATGATTTGCGGACATCGGCTCTGTTATGTCACACGCCGTTTCGAGCGGGAACCCTGATGGCCGAGCGGGAATACATCGATACGGACGTGGTGATCGTCGGCGCCGGCCCCGCCGGTCTTGCGGCCGCCATCCGCCTCAAGCAACTGCGTCCCGAAACCTCGGTCACCGTGGTCGAAAAGGCGGCCGAGGTCGGCGGCCACATCCTCTCCGGCGCCGTCATGGACCCGGTGGGCCTGACCGAGCTCATTCCCGACTGGCGGGAAAAAGGGGCGCCGGTCGGCCCCGCGGTCACCAGCGATCGCTTCCACGTCCTCGGTCGCACCCGCGACGTCGTGCTGCCCAACTGGCTGCTGCCGCCGCTGATGCGCACGCATGGCGGCGTCATCACCTCGCTCGGCGATCTCGTCCGCTGGCTCGGCGACGAGGCACAGGCACTCGGCGTCGACGTCTTCCCGATGACCGCCGCCGTCGACGTGCTGACCGATCCGCAGGGCGCCGTCGCCGGCATCATAACGGGCGATCTCGGCCGCGACCGTGCCGGCAACGAAAAGCCCGGCTTCGCGCCCGGCATCGGGATCCGCGCCAGGTACACGCTGATCGGGGAGGGCGCGCGGGGCTCGCTGGCGAAACAGCTCATCCGCCGGTTCAGCCTCGACGCCAAGTCCAGCCCGCAGAAATTCGGACTCGGGATCAAGGAGATCTGGCAGGTTTCGGATTCGGTACATGAGCCCGGCCGGGTCGACCACTACCTCGGCTATCCGCTCGATGACGCCACCTCCGGCGGCGGCTTCTGTTACCACGCGAACGACCGCAGGATTTACCTCGGCCTCGTCGTCCACCTCGACTATCGCAACCCCACCCTCTCGCCCTTCGACGAGTTCCAACGCTTCAAGCAGCACGCGTCCATCGCCCGCCTGCTCCAGGGCGCGACCCGCATGTCCTACGGCGCCCGCACCCTGACCTCGGGCGGCTACCAATCCATCCCGGAGCTGGTTTTTCCGGGCGGTGCGCTGATCGGCTGTGCCGCGGGCTTCATGAACGCGCCGCGCCTCAAGGCCATCCACAGCGCCATCCGCTCCGGCATCGCAGCCGCCGATGCCGTCGCCGAAGCCCTTGCCGCCGGCCGCGCCAACGACCGGCTCGAGCACCTGCCGGCCCGCGTCATGGCCACCGGCATCGGTCGCGAGCTCTACCGCATCCGCAACGTCAAGCCGCTCTGGTCGCGCTTCGGCACCGTGCTCGGCGTGCTGCTGGGCGGCCTCGACATGTGGGTCAACCAGTTGTTCCGGTTTTCGCCCTTCGGCACGCTGCAGCACAAGAAAGCCGACGCCGACGCGCTCTGGCCGGTCGGAGCCACCGGCCGCAGGCGCTATGCCGCCCCGGACAACAAGACGAGCTTTGACCGCTCGTCCTCGGTCTTCCTCGCCAATATCGCGCACGACGAGGACCAGCCGGTGCATCTGCGGCTCGCCGATCCTGCGGTGCCGCTGGGTGACACCCTGCCGACCTATGGCGCCGAGCCGGCCCCCCTCTATTGCCCGGCCGGCGTCTATGAAATCGCCGAAATCGCCGGCGTTCCCACCTTCCGCATCAACGCCCAGAACTGCGTCCACTGCAAAACCTGCGACATCAAGGACCCGGCGCGCAACATCACCTGGGTCCCGCCCGAAGGCGGCTCCGGCCCCAATTACATGGGCATGTGAGTTGAAATGTACGCCCATCCGGCGTACATTCGGCCAAGAAGAGGATTTCGCCATGCAAGCCTTCAAGGACACCACCGCCGAGATCGACGAAAAGGCGACC
>JBQCIY010000127.1:0-11907 GCA_051953275.1 Devosia sp.
GAGCGCGGCAAGGCGCTCGCCGAGGAGCTCACGGCGGCGGGGCACACGGTGGCGTTCGAGGCGACCGACATCACCGATGTCGCGGCGTACCAGGCGTCCATCCGCAAGTTCGAGGGACTGCACGGGCCGGCGCTGGTGCTCCTCAACAACGCCGCCAACGACCGCCGGATGGAATGGCATTCTGTGACGCCGGAGGACTGGGACTGGTCGATCGCCGTCAACCTCCGGCATTCGTTCTTCGCGCTGCAGGCGGTGGTGCCGGGGATGATCGCCGCCGGCAAGGGCTCGATCGTCAATTTCGGCTCGCTGAGCTGGATGGTGCTGCTCGGCAACCTGCCGGCCTACACGGCGGCCAAGGCGGCGATGCACGGCATGTCGCGCTCGCTGGCCCGCGACCTCGGCCCGCACGGCATCCGCGTCAACACGCTGGTGCCCGGCTGGGTGATGACCGAAAAGCAGCTGACCACCATCGTCGGCGAGGCCGAAGGCAGGATGATCGACGCCAACCAGGCGCTGAAGAGCCGCGTCTATCCCGCCGACATCGCGCGCATGGCGCTGTTCCTGGCCGCGGACGACAGCCAGATGATCTCGGCGCAGGACTTCATCGTCGACGGCGGCTGGGCCCACTGAGCCGCCGGCCGCGCCTCACGCCCGGTTGCGGTCGATGAAGGCGCCGAACGCGGCCATGAATTTCGTCAGGAAGGTGCGCGTGTCGTCGCGGGTGAGGGTGCCGTCGGCGCCGATGATGTTGCCGATATTGCCGATATAGGCCTCGGGCTGCGGCAGCGTCGGTACGTCGAGATAGACCAGCGATTGCCTGAGCGCATGGTTGGCGCCGAACCCGCCGATGCCGCCGGTCGACCCGCTGACCACGGCGCCGGGCTTGCCGCGCCAGACGCTCCTGCCGGCGGGACGCGAGCCGACATCGAGCGCGTTCTTGAGGCCCCCGGGGACCGAGCGGTTGTATTCCGGGGTGACGAAGAGCAGCGCATCGGCCGGCCGCACGCGGTCCCGTAACTGCTGCCACGGGGCCGGCGGCGCATCGGTCTCGAGATCCTGGTCGTAGAGCGGCAGGTCGCGGAACGGTACCTCGTCGAACGTCATGTTCTGGGGCGCAAGGCCGACGAGGACATGCGCGAGCCTGCGGTTGAACGAGTCCTGCCTGAGGCTTCCGACGAGCAGGGCGACACGAGCCGGGCGATCCATCTTCGTTTCTTCCCGCGGGCTGTGTGCGCACAACCCGCGGTGGCCGGAGTCGTTCCGCGGGCGGGGTAGAACGGCGTTGCTGCCGTGCCCCGGCCGGGCCGCTGCGGGGAAGGGACGTATCCCGCCACCTTACCGTTTCCTGACAGGCCCTTACAAATTTGTAAGAGATCACAAGGCGGCTGCCTAAGGCGTTCGCCTTGCGCTACTCAAGCAAGGGACCGATGCCCCGCTTTGCGGCAATGTCCATGGCCACGACGGACTCAACTCTCTCCCGCTCGACCGAAACAAGTCTCGCCGCGGTGCTGCGCCTGTTCGCGGCCAGCGCCGCGCTCGAGCAGCGGCTGGCGCCGACCCTGCATTCGTTGCACGACCTGAGCTTTCCCGAGTTCCTGCTGCTGCTCAACGTCGCGCGGGCCCCGCTCGGCAAGATGCGTCGCGTCGACCTTGCCGCGGCGTTGAACGTGGGCTTTTCGAGCATTTCGCACATGGCCGACCCGCTCGAAAAGGAGGGCCTGATCGAGCGCCAGACCGACAAGCGCGACGCCCGGGTGATCTATGCCTCGATCACCGCGGCGGGGCGACAGCGGGTCGAGGAGGCCGAGCAGTCGGTGGCGCGGCTGGCGGCGCGCCTGTTCGACGAACGCTGGAGTGACGCCGACGTGCAGGCCTTCGCCTCGAGATTGGCGCAACTTACCTACGGACTTCCGAGTAATCTGGTTGAATGATGGTGCGGTTTACGAAGTGTTCAAGCTTTTGCGGCACCATTGTCCGATTGATTAGGAATTGCCGCGCAGACTGAGGGGGCTCATCCCTTTGGCCTCGCGTGGTCATGCGTTCCTTCTCCGATCTCCTGCAGCGCTTCGGCCGCGACGAACGTGGCGCCTTCCTGGTGATCTTCGCGATCCTCGCGATCGTGCTCGTCGCGGTCTCCGGCGCCGTCGTCGACTTCACCTATACGCAGACGGCGCGCAGCCGCGCCCAGAACGCGCTCGACGCCGCCGCGCTCGCGCTGCAGGCCGACATCAACCAGGCCAACGCGGCCGCCACGATCAAGACCGAGGCGCAGCAGATCCTGACCGAGCGCCTCGCCGACAGCTCGATCACGGCCCAGATCAATACCGTCACCATCGACACCACGCAGGGCAAGCTGAACCTGCAGGCGCAGATCACGGTGCCGACTGCCTTCGTGCAGCTGGTCGGGATCAAGACCATCACCGCGCAGCTCACGTCGGAGGCGACGCAGGGCTCCAAGGACATCGAGGTGTCGGTGGCGCTCGACACCACCGGCTCGATGGCCGGCCAGAAGATCTCGGAGCTGATCTCGGCCACCAACACCCTGATCGACCTGGTGGTGCAGACCTCGCAGACCCCGACCTATTCGAAGATGGCGATCGTGCCGTGGACGCAGGCGGTCAACATCAACACCACCTATGCCAGCGGCTATTCGGTCGCCTCCGTGCGCGGGCCGGTGACCGGCCCCTCGAGCATCACCAATGCGACCTGGATGTCGGGAACGCCCAAGACGATCTCGTCGGTGACGCAGGCCAATCCGGCGGTGCTCAAGACCACTTCGACCAACGGCTTTGCCACCGGCGACTACGTCTTCATCAGCGGCGTCAGCGGCATGACCAACCTCAACAACAACATCTACAAGGTTGGCACGATCGTTTCCGGCACCAAGTTCAACCTGCTCAACAGCAACGGCACGAACGTCAATTCGACCTTCTGGACCGCCTTTTCCACCTCGGGCAGCCCGCAGGTGACGCGGTGCCTCAACTCGACCTGCCAGGTGCAGGTGACGACCTCGACGGCGCATGGCCATTCGACCGGCGATACGGTCTACATCAGCGGCGTCGGCGGCATGACCACGCTCAACGGCACGCATCCCAACGCCGTCGGCGCCACCACAGCGACCACCTACTACCTCACCGATGAGACGGCAGCGACTGCGCTCTACTCGACCTACAGCGGCGGCGGCTCATCCTATTGCACGCTCTACGGCTGCACCTACTACTACTTCCAGAACGCCAACGGCGGGAACAACTACAACCTCTACCAGGTCAACAACTGCGCGACCGAGCGCACCGGCACCAACGCCTATACCGATGTCGCGCCCAGCACGACCCTGCTGAGCTACAACTACCTCAGCGGCGGCGGCAATTGCATCGGACAGGCCATCCAGCCGCTGACCAGCAACAAGACGACGCTGCACAACCTCGCCAATTCGCTGACCGCGGCGAACTCGACCGCCGGCCACCTCGGCCTCGCCTGGGGCTGGTACATGATCTCGCCCAACTTCGGCTATCTGTGGCCGGCGGCCAGCCAGCCGGCCGCCTATGGCCGCTCCAACCTGGTCAAGGCGGTGATCCTGATGACCGACGGCGAGTTCAACATCCAATATTACAACGGAGTTCTATCAAAGGACTCGATCAACGGCACGGCGTCGCAGAAGATCAACCAGAATTCCATCAACGGCAGCTCGCAGGATCAGGCCGTCGCCCTGTGCAACGCCATCAAGGCGCCGGCCAACAACACCATTCTGTATACGGTGGGGTTCGACCTCAATGGCGACACCAATGCCATCAACCTGTTGCAGAACTGTGCCACCTCGCCCGCCGACTTCTTCCAGGCGTCGGCCGGCACCAATGACCTGACGACCGACTTCACCGCGATCGCGCAGAACCTCAACACGCTCCGGCTGTCGAAATAGGCTGCGCCGTCGACCCCGCAACGGCCTGGGGCAGCCGGCCTGCGTGCCCGGTGTCGAAAATCCGGACATGATTGTGCGCGACAGGACGGCCGGGTGTGCTACACGGGCGCGTCCTTTCGTTCCATCGCCCCGGTGCCTCCATGAAGACCATCAAAGTTCCGCACTCCGACATCACCGTTTCCAGCATTGTGCTGGGGCTCATGCGCATCGCCAAGATGAGCGACGCGGAAATCCGCGGGCTGTTCGATGCGGCGGTCGAGGCGGGGGTCACCATGATCGACCACGCCGACGTCTATGGCGGCGCGCCGCATGTCTGCGAGGCGCGCTTCGGCGATGCAGTGAAGCTCTCGGCGGCCGACCGCGGCAAGGTCATGATCCAGACCAAGGCGGGCATCCGCAAGGGCTACTTCGATTTCTCGTCCGAACACATTGTCGAGGCGGTCAACGGCTCGCTCAAGGCGCTGCGGACCGACTATATCGACGTTCTGCTCCTGCACCGGCCCGATACGCTGGTCGAGCCCGAGGACGTCGCCAAGGCCTTCGACCAGCTCCACTCCGCCGGCAAGGTCCGCCACTTCGGCGTTTCCAACCAGACGCCGGGACAGATCGAGCTCCTGAAATCGGCGGTACGGCAGCCGCTGCTCTTCAACCAGGTGCAGCTGTCGATCGCCCATGCCAACCTCTTTGCACAGGGCATCGCCGCCAACATGGCCGGGCTCGACCAGTCGATCTCGCGCGACGTCGGCCTGCTCGACTATTCGCGGCTCAAGGGCATGGTGCTGCAGGCATGGTCGCCGGTGCAGCAGGGCTTCTTCGAGGGCGTCTTCATCGGCGACCGCAAGAACTATGCCGAGCTCAACGATGTGCTGGACGAGCTGGCGAAAAAGTACGGCGTGACGCCGACCGGCATCGCCATCGGCTGGATCACCCGGCATCCGGCCAATATGCAGGTGGTGCTCGGCACGACCAAGCCGAGCCGCGTGCGCGAGAGCGTTGCCGGTTCCGATATCACCCTGACGCGCGAGGAGTGGTACCGCCTGTTCCGCGCCGCGGGACACACGCTGCCATAGAGGCTCAGTTCTTCTCGCCGGTGATCGCGAGCCCCAGCGTCACAAGTCCGGCGGACACGAAGCGCCACGCGCCGAAGCCCTCTTTGAGCACGAAGCTCGAGATCAGCGCCGCGAACAGCACGCTGGTCTCGCGCAGGGCGGAGACCGTGCCCATGGGCGCGACGGTCAGCGCCCAGACGATGATCCAATAGGCGCCGACCTGCATCGCGCCACCGGCGAGGCCCACGGCGAGGTTCGAGCGTGCGACGCGCCACATCTCGCGCCGCTTCCACAGGCTCGCGATGAGGAAGGTCAGCATGCCGTCGCCGATCGTGAGCCACACGGCAAAGCCGAGGGCGGAGCCCGCGTGGCGCGCACCCAGTCCGTCGGAGATCGTGTACGATGCGATGCTGGCGCCGGTTGCGAGCGCAAAGAGCACGGCCCGCCCATTGATCCGGCTGGCGCTGCAACGGTCGAGTGCGAGCGTCATGACGCCGGCCGCGAGGCAGAGTGTACCGATGATCGTCCATTGGCCGACCTGCTCGCCGGCCACTACCACCGCCCCAACTGTCACGAGGATCGGCGCCGAACCGCGCGCCATCGGATAGATCTGCCCCAGGTCACCGTGGTCGTACGCGACCGGCAGGAAAAAATGGTAGCCGGTATGGATGAGGATGGTGAGCAGCAACAGCGGCAGGCTGCCGGCGCTCGGCGGCGACACAAACGGCAGCGCGAGCAGCGACAGCAGGCTGCCGGCGAAGGTCACCGTCGCCATCGCCGCCACGCGGTCGGCGTTGACCTTGATCAGCGTGTTCCAGCCGGCGTGCAGTCCGGCCGCCAGCAGGATCAGGACTATGGTCTGCCAGCTCATCTGGGCGAGGGCTTCCCCCCTTACGGCACGCCGGCCTGGTGCGCGCCCGTCAGCGGCACGAACGGGATCACCTTGCCGCCAAAGATGTCGGAGCGGGCGACGGTGACGGTGCCGTCGGCGGCGGTCTTCTTGGTGACCTTGAGGATATGCTGCGCGCCCGGCGGGCCGATCGGGATGACCATGATGCCGTTGGGCGTGAGCTGCTGCAGGAGCGGCGGCGGGATGTGGTCGATGCCGCAGGTGACGATGATCTTGTCGAACGGGCCCGCTTCTTCCCAGCCGTAATAGCCGTCGGCGGCGCGCGTGTTGATCGACTTGTACTCGACATAGCCGGCGGCGATCAGCTTGTCGTAGATGCCGCGCGTCCGGTGCGCGAGGCCGGGGATGATCTCGATCGTATAGACGTTGGGCGTGAGGTAGCTCAGGAACGCCGACTGGTAGCCCGAGCCGGTGCCGACCTCGAGCACGCGGTCGGTCGGCTTGACCTCGATGGCGCTGGACATGCGGCCCATGGTGCCGGGCGGCGTCAGCGTCACGCCGAAGCCGATGTCGAGATAGTGCCCGACATAGGCATTGGGGATGTCCTCGGGACGGACGAACGCTTCGCGCGGCGTGAACAGGAAGGCGCGCTTGTCCTGCTTGGTCCACAGGTCGTTGAAATCGAGCAGCACCTTGTAGCGGTCGAAGCGCTCGGCGGCGAAATTGGCGTCGTCGGCGCGGTGCGCCAGCATCCAGGCGATGTAGGCGGCGCGGTCGGTGAGCGGCGGCCACTGGTCGAGCGTAAACGGCTCGGGCTGCGGCAGTGCCGTCGCGGCCAGGGCCGGCAGCGGCAGGAGGCTCGCGGCCCCGCTGAGCAGCAGATCGCGTCTGCGCATGGATGGTCCCCTTTCGAGCCCGACCGGCAACGAACCGGCGGACGATAAACCCTCAGCGCATTGCGTAGAGCATTATAGGGTCAACATCCACAGGGGGATGACTCCGTGGGTGCGTTGCATGCTCATGCTATTGCAACTGCGCGGCGAGGAAGGCGCGAAGCGCGGCTGTGGCGGCTTCGCCGGCGGCGCGATCGTATTGCAGATGCATGCCGAACAGCTCCTTGCCGCCGGCAAAGCCGGGATCGTCGAAAACGTGCTCCGCCCCGGGGTAGATGGTGAGCGTGACGTTCGGCTGGCCCCTGGCGAGCGTGGCGCACATCGCGGCCGGGGTGACGGTGTCGGCGGCGCCGACAAGGATGAGAGCGGGCAGCGCGAGCCGCGTGCGGCGGAGGTTGCCGCAGGGCGGGTAATAGGCAGCGACGGCGCGGAACGCGGCCCCGCCAGGCTGCGCGAAGGCGGCGGCGAGGCGCGGCACCGCGAGCTTCAGCGCCGTGTCGCCGCCCTGCGAATAGCCGACGGCGCCGATGCGGGTCTTGTCGACGTCCGGCCGCGCTGCGAGGTAGGCGAGGGCGCCATAGGCGTCGGCGAGGCCCTGCGGGAAATCGACGAGGCAGGTCTGGGTGAGCCCGCGGGTCGAAAAGTCGTCGACATAGAGCGTGACATAGCCCCAGCCGGCCAGCATCGCTCCGACCGTCTTGCGGTCGGACGGCAGGCCGAGGCACGAGTGCAGCAGCACCACCGCCGGGAACGGCCCGCTGCCCTTGGGGAGACTGAGGTAGCCCTGGATGGGCGTCGCCGGTTCGGTCGGCGTCGCGGCGCTGGGAAATCTCACCAGCTCGTCGGCGGTGGCCGGCGCCGCGAGCGCCGTCGCCAGCGCCGCAAGCGCGGCGAGCATTCGGATCGTCCTATGCATGCCCGCCATCCTGCCTGCTTCACCCGGTGAGCGCTACTGTCCGGCGCGCCAATGGCGCCCTTGCTCCCGGCTGCGCCTGAACACGCAGCTTTGTCGTGTGCAACTTCTCGCGGCGCCGGGCCTTGCTGGGGCAGACAACGAGGGGCGCCATGCACGGCCACAAGGAACATGCGGAGGCGACCGTCACGGTGAACGACAGCCGCTGGGTACCGTTCGCTGCAAGGCCTGCGGGGCGAGGCTGGATTCGAGGGCGAGTTCGGCAAAGGCTCGCGGACAACGCTCGACGTCTGCGAGTGAGGTGCGGGGCTCGCTACTGCCCCGGATGCCGCCAGATGGTTTCCTGCTGCAGGTCCTTGTCCTGGACGATCACCTCGACTTCATGGCGGTCGGCCGCGCGGGCTTCTTCGATGGCGGCGGCGATGGCGTCGTCGCGCGTCTTGAACGGCGCGGTGATGGCGCCGCGATGGGTGAATTGCCAGGAATGGTCGCGTTCGTAGACGATGAAATGGTCGCTCATCGGATCCTCGTTCGCCGCAAAACGCACGGGGCCTGCCCGGCGTTGCCTCGGGCACGACGAGACTATTGCGAACCGCGCCAGGTGAGAAGCCCGCTGAGGATGGCCTCGAGGCCCGTCTCGAACGCCTCGTCAATGCCGCCGCCGAGGCGGAAGGCCTGCGACAGCTCCATCGAGACAAAGCCATGGAGGAACGGTGTCAGCACCCGCGCTGCGGCCAGCGCCCGGTCCTCCCCGACCAGCGCCACGAAGCCCGGGAGGGTCGGCGCCAGCGCCGCGCCGCGCACCGCCGCGCCCTCGGCCGTCTGGCTCGCGCGCGGGTCGAACATCAGCGCGTAGCCGTTCGGATTGGCCTTGGCGAAGCGGCGGTAGGCCCGGCCCTGCGCTGCAAGGCCCTCGAGCGGCTTGCGTTGGAGGCGGGAGACGCCGGCGGCGGCCTCGAGCTCGGCGGCGAGCGCTGCCCACAGCGCGAGCTCGACGCGGTCGAGCAGTTCGGCACGATTGGCGAACCGGGAGAACAGCGACGGCGCGCGGACGCCGACCGCCTCGGCGATCTCGGCCATGGAAAAGCCGTCGCGGCCCTTGCTTTCGAGCAGCCCGCGGGTGGCCTCGATGATGGCGTCGTCGGAGGTCTTGGGGCGGGCCGGCATGGCAACACTCTTATCTTCGCCGCCGCGAAAGCGCGATGCGAACGGCAGCTTATGGACAGCCCCAAAGGCTAATGATAATAGGCTTCGAGCCGGACCCTCGCGTTCGGCGGGTCCGTCGTTGGGAGAGTCCGGTGCAGTTCCTGATCGCCTTGTTTCTGTTCGTCCTCATCTGCGGCGTCATCGACGCTCGCATCAAATGGCCCAAGGCCCGCAAGGAGAGCGAACAATGATCGCCGGACATTTCGGCCTGGCGGCCGCGGTGAAGGCCAGGGAACCTTCGACCCCGCTCTGGGCGATGATGCTCGCGACGGCCTGGCTCGACGTGGTGTTCGTGCCGCTGTTCCTGACTCATGTGGAAACCGTCGAGCCGGCGCCCGGCGCCACCGCGAGCTATGGCGGCGGCATCATTCACGCCGACTACACGCATTCGCTCGTGGGCGCGGTCGCGCTCTCGGCCATCCTCGGGGCCGCCGGCTGGGCGATCTGGAACCGGCGCGTCGGCATCGTGCTCGGGCTCGTCTCCTTCTCGCACTGGATCCTCGACCTTGTGGTGCACCGCATGGACCTGCCGATCCTGCCCGGCAACGCGCTCGACCTGCCGCGGCTTGGCTTCGGGCTCTGGCAGCTGCCGGATGTGTCGGCGCTCGTCGAACTTCTGTTGGTGCTGGGGGGAGCCTGGCTCTACTGGCGCGCGGCGCGCGCGGCCGAGCGCGCCAACAGCCGCGGCAACCGCTGGGCCGATATTTCGGCGGCCGCAGTGCTGCTCTCGGGCCTCGTGGTGCTCGGGCTCGATTTCACCGGCATCCTCGGCTAGGGCCGGAGTCTCTTTGCGATTTCGGGAAACGGGAGAGAGCGCAACGCTTCCTCCTCGTCCTGATATGTAGCGCACAAGGGGCTTGCTTCAAGCCCCGCACGATCCGGTAAACCGCGCCTCCCAATCACGAGCGCGGAGGGTTTCGGATGATCCAACATCAGGTGGTGATCGCCGGTGGCGGGCCGACGGGGATGATGCTGTCGGCCGAGCTGAAGCTCAGCGGCATCGACGTCGCGATTATCGAGCGACGGCTGACGCCGGACATCGATGGCTCGCGCGCCGGCGGCCTGCATGCGCGCAGCCTGGAAGTGCTCGACCAGCGCGGCGTGGTCGAGCGCTTCCTCGATGCCGGCTATACGGCCCAGGTGCACGGCTTCGGCACCACGCATTTCGACATCAGCGATTTCCCGACCCGCCATCCTTACGGGCTGGCGCTCTGGCAGAAATACATCGAGCGCCTGCTGGCCGACTGGATCGGCGAGCTCGGCGTGCCGGTCTATCGTGGCCGCGAGGTCACCGGGTTCACCCAGGACGATGTGGGGGTAGATCTGCACCTGGCGGACGAGGAGGCAGTGCGGGCGGCGTGGCTGTGCGGCTGCGACGGCGGCCGCAGCGTCATCCGGCGCACCGCCGGCATTGCCTTCGAGGGCTGGGAGCCGACCATCAGTCACCTCATCGCCGAGGTGGAAGTCGGCACCGACGCGGTCGAGTGGGGCGTGCGCCACGATGCGCGCGGCATGCACGGCCTGAGCCGTGTTGCCTACGAGATCCGCGACGGCAAGATCATCTACGGCGACAGCGGCCCGGTGCGCATCATGCTGACGGAGCCCGAGGTCGAGCATCAGCGCGAGCCGAGCCTCGACGATCTGCGCGAGGCCCTGGTCGCCGTCTATGGCACCGATTTCGGCATCCACAGCCCGACCTGGATTTCGCGCTTCACCGACGCCGCGCGGCAGGCCATGGCCTATCGCAAAGGCCGGGTGCTGCTCGCCGGCGATTCTGCGCATATCCACTATCCGGCCGGCGGCAAGGGCCTCAACATGGGCATGCAGGATGCGGTGAACCTCGGCTGGAAGCTCGCGCTGGTGGCGAAAGGACAAGCGCCCGAGAGCCTGCTGGACACCTATGAGGCCGAGCGCCATCCCGTGGCGGCTGAGGTGTTGCAGGATACGATGGCGCATGTGGCGGTCATGCGGACCGACCCGCGCAGTAAGGCGCTTGCGGCCATCGTGTCGGAGCTCTTGGGCACCGAAGAGTCGCGAAAACGCTTCGGGGCGCGCATGGCCGAGCTCGACATCCGCTACGACCTCGGCGACGGCCACCCGCTGCTCGGCCGCCGCATGCCCGATCTCGACCTGATGACGGCGGATGGCCCGACCCGGGTCTACGCGTTGTTGCAGCAGGCGCGGCCGGTGCTGCTGAACTTCGGCGCGCCGGGCCGCGTCGGCGCCGCCGGCTGGGCCGATCGCGTGCCGCTGCTGGAGGCCGTTTATGATGGCCCGTGGGAGTTGCCGGTGCTCGGCGCGGTCGCGGCGCCGGCCGCGGTCTTGGTCAGGCCCGACGGCCATGTCGCCTGGGTGGGTGAGGGGACGAGCGCCGGGCTCAGCGACGCGCTCGGCAGGTGGTTCGGGCCGGCCAGCGGCTGAAGCGCCGTTCCACTAGCGCGTCAGCACCTCGCGGGAAGCGCCATGCGGCGCTTCCCAGCCTCGCCGGGCGAGCTCGGGCTGGTCGGACGCGGCCTGCGGATAGCCGACGCACAGATATGCCGTGAAGCTCCAGCCGGGATCGACTGCGAGATCGGCGCTGAGGGCGCCGGGATCGAGGATAGACACCCAGCCGACGCCGACATTGGCGGCGCGCGCCGCGAGCCAGAAATTCTGGATCGCCATGACGGTGGAGTAGGCGAGGGTCTCGGGCATGGTCTTGCGGCCGAGCCCGTGCCCGACCCCGGTGCCGGAGTCGGTGAACACCGCAAGCTGCACCGGCGCGTCACGCAAACCCGCGAGCTTCAGCGAGGCATAGAGCCTGGCGCGCTCGCCTCCATAGTCGCCCAGCGCCTCGGCATTGGCGCGCTCGAAGTTGGCGCGCACGGCCTCGCGCGCCGCCGCGCTCTCGACCGAGACGAACCGCCACGGCTGGCTATAGCCGACCGACGGCGCGAGGCACGCCGCATCGACCAGGCGGTCGAGCAATTCCGGAGCAACCGGGTCAGGCCGGAAATGCCGGACGTCGCGCCGCCAGCGCAGCAGGGTCGTGAACTGCGCGGCGAAGGCGTCATCGAAGGTCGGTTCGGCAGGGACGGACA